>DASVGM010000205.1:0-11301 GCA_036379555.1 Pirellulales bacterium
CGTAGCGGACAGGTGGAAGGCAGTCGCCGTGCTCGGCGGCGATTGGTGTCGGATTGTCGGCAAAGCCGGGCAACCCTTTTTTCACTTCGCGATCGACATGCCGGTCCCCCAGTTCGCCTCGATTCAAATGCGGCACGAACAGCTCTTGCTTTTGCTCCGGCTTTGCGCGAATCAACTTCCGCCAGCGCAGCCGCAGCGATTCCGCGTCGGGCGCGATGACCCAAGTTCGCCCCGGCATCACGCCGGAACCGTTGTAATCGAACAGATCGTCCAGCGCGGAGAAATCGGCCCAATCGCCTTTGACTTCCGGTAGAAACGGCGCCCGCCAAACGGTCGAGCACTTTTGCCAGACCCGCGATCTGAGTTTGAGCTTGGCCAGGGCCGCGAACTTTTCTTCGCGCCGGCCGGCCGGCAAGGCGGTGTATTTCACCACGGCCGGTTTCTCGCTCGCCTTTTGTTTCGATCGCGCGGCCAATACGATGCACACCGGCTGTTGCACGGCCTGAAAGATGCGCGTCGGCACGTCGGGCTGATGGCCTTCGGGCGAACAGTCGATCACCCAAATCTGATCGGCCGTGCGGCGCAGGTAATCGCGCATCTTTTGGAAGCCGGGGCCGTTCAAAAATCCGGCGACGGTGATGAAGCAGACAATGCCCGCGTCGTCTCGCGGACCACGATCAAAAACCTTCCAGGTGGCCCAGCGCCAGAAGTAAACGTAAAGGTTGCGCAAATGCTTGGCATGCGCGCCGACACCCCACTCGGCCGGCGGCAGCCATTGCCTGAGCGGTTCCTCTTCAATCCAACCGCCACGCCCCTTGGCTTTTTCCTTGTAGGGCGGATTGCCAATCACCACCGTGATCGGTTCTTTGCTCTTGATTTCGTTCGCTTGCAGTCGCGATTCGGAAATCGTGCGATACAACGAACCGAGTTCCTCAACTGCCGCGTAGGGATTGCCGAGCGTATCGGTCACGAACATTCGCGGCGCGGCGCGCGGAGGTTTGCCGATCAGTCCCAGCAACTCGGCGTGGATGCGAAGCTGAGCCACCGCGAAGGGACCGAGTTGAATCTCAAAGGCGATCAAGCGGCCGA
The DNA here is from genome assembly GCA_036379555.1 of Pirellulales bacterium. GTDB lineage: Bacteria > Planctomycetota > Planctomycetia > Pirellulales > JAICIG01 > DASSFG01. The sequence goes on from DASVGM010000205.1 coordinate 1,090, forward strand.
TCACCGCTTCGATGGCCTCCGGCACGGCGCCCGCGCCTTGATCGGCCTCGACTTCGGCGGCGATGCGGCGCAGCACGCCCAGAATGAAGGTGCCGGTTCCCACGGCCGGATCGGCAAGCGTCACGTCCGGCGAGGCCAGGCCGGCATCGCGGCCAAAGTGTTCGCGCAGCGCGTCGTCCACCAGGCGGATCATCGGCTCGACCACTTCGGGCGGCGTATAGTACGAGCCGGTCAGCTTGCGCAGCGAGTTGTCGTAAACCTCAAGGAAATTCTCGTAGAAATAAAGCCAGGCGTCGGGCTCGCCCTTGCTAATGGCGAACCAATTCACGGCGTCGAGCACGCGCACCAGCGTGTCCAACGACGTTTTCAAAGTCGCCTTGTTGCCAACTTCATCGGTGAGCAGCCGCAACGCGGCGCCGATCAACGAGTTGGTTCTGCCGAGTTGCTTGCCAACCTGATCCAAACCCTCGGCCAGACGGAGGTTGCTGGACCGCGCCATGAGCAAACCGAACGTCACGGCCTGCGCATAGCCGTCGGCGAATTGCTCGTCGTCAGCTTCGGGAAAGAGCAGCTTCCGCCAATCGGTGGCCAGCGCGGTGAGCGAGGGGCTTTTCTCCGCCAATTGTTCGGTCACTTCATCGCGCAGCAGGCGGCAGAGCCGAGCGGCGACCTTGGCCAGTTCCGCAGCCGATTTTGGCGCGATCGGCTCCCAGCGCAGAAAGTTGTCAAACCGGGCGAGCAGTTCCAAGGGCGCCGCGAGCTTCGCGCCCGACGTTTCCACGTCGCCCTGCATTTCGACGATCGATCCGACCAGTTCGCCTTCTTGCCAGAGGCTGAAGGAGTTGCCGTCGGTGTAGAGCAAGTTGGGCAGCGATTGCAGTTTTTCCCACTGTTCTTTGTCATGCCCTTTATAGCGACGCGGATCGGCGCCTTTGCCCGGCGCCTTGATTTCCACGAAGCCCACGAGCGCGCCGCGCAGCGTGAGGGCGTAATCGGGCCGGGTTTTGAGCGTGGAAAGCGCAGATTCGCCGACCGCCGTCAGCCACTCTCGATTAAAGCCGCAAAGTTCGGCCAGATCGGCAAAGAGAATTTCCAGCGGGCCGCGGAGTTGTTCTTCTCGTTCGCCCGTGGCGCTGGGATTCGCGAGCTTCGCCTTCACCTCGGCGCCAAAGCGCGCCGCGGCCTGTTTCAAGTCAAGCATTGAGCGGGCTGGGTTGCTTCACGGGTCGATTGCGGCGGCGCCATTGGCAATGAGCGCACAGCCAAACTTCGCCGTTAATGTACGGACGCTTCCGGCGCTGTCAAGGCGCCTGACTTTTAGACGTCCTCATTCTTGCCTTCCCTCGCGCATTCGTTCGACCAAACGATCCGCCAGTTCCCAAGCCAGGTCGTGGAAGTTGCCGGGATTTCCCTACGCTCCCGATTTTGCCCCGCTTGGCCGCCGAAAACGCCAAACGGGGCAAAATCGGGGAGCGGGGCGCGGACAACGCCTGTTGTAGACAACCAAAGCGAACCTCCACCCGGCTACCCCGCGGCACTGGCGTCGGAAAAACCGAAAAATCCCGCAAGTCCTTCGCCGTTTATCACGATAACTATGCCTAGTTTGGCGAAATGCTCGCCGAGCGTGGCAGTTTCGCGCCGACGGGGCGCGAATGCCGGGCAGAAAGCACGAGTCGCAGCTCAAGGTCGATCACGAGGGATCACCCCATGTCAACCAGGATGGTGCCTGTTCCAATCCTTGCTTTGGTGGCGCTTGCCGCGCTAACCTTGCCCGGCTGCACGTGGCCGCTGAACACGCAGTTTGCGCATCCCTTTGTGCATCTGCCCGTGCCGGTGCCGCTCAGCCCCTATTTCCAAAAGGAACAGGAAGACAAGTTCTGGATGCACGAGCGTTATCAGCGCGTGCCCATTCTTGGCCCGGTCACGTCGGGTGGCCCGCCGCAAGCGCTCGACCCGCCTTCACCGGACGAAGTGGTGCGCGCGATGGAGCGTGCCCGCAATGTTGAAGGCGGCGTGCCCTTGTTGCACGAGATCCAGCGTAACAACGTGCGGATGGTGGTTGAACCGATCGCCGATTATGTCGATCCGCCGCGGGTTTATCCGCTCATCGGCCCGGCACAACTCCACCACGCTCACTACAAGTGCATCGTCTACTTTACCGAAGTGACGCGCGTGGGCTGGCCGATTCCCTACACGACCGTCGATGAAGACGCCCAGGAAGTCATCTACATCGACCATAACCACTTCCACATGGTGGGCAACGTCGATGACGGCCCCGGTGGAAATCTATAGCGAAATTGGGCCTTATGCCGCTCGGACAAGCGATCGGCGCGCTCGTTCGCGGTGCAGATCGGCCAGCACCGATTGCACCACGCGGTCGTTCGCTTGCTGCACCACCCGCGCCAGCGCGGCCTGTGAAAGCGAGCGATGTCGATCCGCCAGTAATCTGGCTTCGGCTCGAATCACCACGCCCGCCTTGGCCCGCACGTAACCGCGCGCCTCGGCGACGGAAAAAGCGAGCGTCTGATTGCCGACCGATTCTCGGACCAGCCCATAGCTGCGTTGAGCGACTTGCCGCGCCAACTCGGCCACCGACGGAAGATTGCAAACAGCCGCGAAGAAATCCCGAAAGCCCATATCATGGTTCCCCCAAGTGCGTAAATTGCCCCCCGGCCCTATCCATCGAAATCGCACGCCGCCGCACTTCACTCGCTCTCAACCGCTTAGCGGTCGTGTAAGATCTAACGGTGGCCGCCGCGCCAGCGCGGCCTGCTGTTCGCCGTTACAACCGACCTTTCCACTGCTTTCATGCGCGACCTTACCAACAAACTGATTTTCATCACCGGCGCCGGTCGCGGCCTGGGCCGTGAAATGGCCCTCGCCTTTGCCAACCAGGGAGCCAAGGTCGTCGTCAGCGATCGCGACCCGACTTGTCTTGAAGAAACCCTCGCCGCGCTCCGCCAGCGCGGCAAAAACCCGGCGGCCTACACGCTCGACGTCACCGACAATGCCGGCATTCTCGCCGTTCGCGACCGCTTACATGCCGAGCACGGCCCTTTGGATGTGCTGATCAACAACGCGGGCGTGGCCTTCGGCGGACCATTCACCAGCGTGCCGCTGGCCGAGCACCACGCCACCTATCGAGTGAACCTGCTCGGACAGGTGGCGCTGACGCACGCCTTCTTGCCCGCCATGATGGAGCGGCCCGAGGCCCACCTGGTGAACGTGGCCAGCGCATCGGGCTTGATCGCGTTGCCGTATGCCGTCACCTATGCTTCCAGTAAATGGGGCGTGATCGGCTTTTCGGAATCGTTGCGCGAAGAGTTGCGGCTGCTGGGGCACGCGCACGTCGCGGTGACGGCGGTTTGCCCGAGCTACATCGACACTGGCATGGCCGCCGGCGTGAGCGTGCCGCATCTTTCGCGTATGCTGCGTGCCCCCGACGTGGCCAGGCAGGTGGTGCAAGCGGTGCGTCGGCGCCGCGAGCTGGTGCTCACTCCGTGGTTGGTGAAGCTGACGCCTTTTAGCAGGGGCGTGCTGCCGCCAAGTTGGTTTCGCCGCACCTGCGACTGGCTGGGCATCACCGGCAGCATGTCCACCTGGCATGGACATAACCCGCCCGACGAGTAGCCGGTGGCGACCATCTATCCAGAGGAGGATGGGCTTCCTAGCCCGTCATTTCACGATTGGACGGGCCAGGAGGCCCAGCCTCCAAATACGCCAATCGCAAAATGAAGTCTGAACAAGGCACAATGCCTCCCGTTCCATCGAAGAATCCCTTTAGCCGTTGCGACCATCCTGTCGATAATAGTCGATGACATCTGAATGTCGTTGTGCTGTAGGGACGCAGCCGTTTTCAGAGATCGCCTGCGGACGGCTGCCGCATTTGGGGAAACGATGCGGAATTGGCCGGGCGAAAAACTGTTTGTGTTGATCGCGGCGGCGGTTCTTGGCTGTGCGCATCCGCAACCCCGCCCTGCCAGCGTGGTCACCAACGCCCAACCGCTGGAGGCGGTGCTCCCTCCGTCGCTGTCTCATCCCTTGCCCTTGAGCGGCTATTACGATCGGCAAGTCGGCACACAGGCCGAGGTCCAGCAGCGACTTGGCGCCTCTGTTCCGCCGCCCGCGGGCTACCATGCTTTAGCCGTGGAGCAGTGCCAGTGCCTGGCCGTAAAGGCATCGTCCGAAGGAAACCGGCTGGCGACGGAACGTCGCGTGCTCGTCGCCAGGGCTGCGCCGCACGGTTTGACTGAAAACGAACGGCTCAAGCTGCAGGTGCTCTGGGCTGACGAACTGGAAGCGCGCAACCGCTCGGCGGCAGCGGCGCTCACCGCGTATTACCGAATCGCCAAAGCGGAGGCCAATCGCCCCATCCTCCGACAAAGCCAGCAGGAGATTGACGAAGCGCTGCGTAAAGTCGATAGCTTGCGCGCCAGCGGGCTAAGCGTGCCGTTCGACGACGGCGACCTGCGCCGCAAGCGGTTGGAGCTTGCCGATCAACGCTTGGAGATCACCAGCCAACTCGACCGGCTCAATGCGGAGCTTGTGCAATTGATCGGCGCGAGCACCAACGAAGCGCGGCCGCGTCTCTGGCCCGCCTCCGATTTCACCGTTAGCGTGGCGCCGCTCGATCTCAATCAGGTCGTAGTCGTGGGGCTGGCGACGCGGCCCGAACTACGGCTGCTGGCGTCGCTGCAATCGTCACTGCGGGCCAAGACCATCAGCGTGACGCGAGGAGTTGTGGGAGGGCCGACGGCGGTGGCCATGCTGTCGATCACTCATTTTTGCAAAATCATTAAGCAATGCCGATCGAACCGCCGCGAACTGCCGACGCGCGGCCGGCAATTGGCCGAACGCTATGACCAGCGGCGGCGCGAAGTGACGGCCGAAATTCAACAGTCCGCGCTGCAGGTGCTGTCGAAGCTGGAACGAATCGCCGTGGAAAAAGAACTGGTGGCTTCCTGGCGCGGGGAGCGTGATAAACTCTCCAGAAAAAGGGAGATTGATGAGGCGGCTTTTGTTGACGTGACGCGCGCCAGACTGAAACTGCTGGAGGCGGAGAGTGCCGAGACCGAGCAGATTATCGACTGGAAAATAGCGCTGGTCAAACTGAAAGAGAGCCAAGGGCTGCTTGTCGCCCAATGCTTGAGCAAAGGTTGCTGCTTCCTTGATGCGGCCGTGGCGACGCCGCCCGACATCAACGCGGCGGAGTTTTCCATCCCCGAAGAGGTGTTGCCCGGCGGAGAGAGTCCGTCGTCGCCTGTCGGAGCAGGGTCAGCGGCGCCGCCGCCGTATAATACAAGTCTGATGCCGGTACTTCCTTCCGCCTTGCCTTTGCCGCGTGATGTGCCATCGGCGGCGCCGTCGCCACCTGCCGCCACGTTGGCGCCGCCGCCGCCCGATATGGCGGTCGAGCCGCTGACCAGGCCGGAGCCGTAGAGTTTCGCCGGGCGGCCGAGTTTGTTAAGCTGCACCGATTCAACGACTTCGCCCGGCACGCGCGGCCGCCATGCCGTGCCTAACCGACCACGCCCTGACCGCTGAAACCGCCGCCACTCTCAGCCATGACCGCGCCAGAACGGCAACTTGAAGACCAGCTTATCGAAAAACTTCAAGAGCTGAAGTACGCCTACCGCGCCGATATCCGCGACCGCGCGGCGCTGGAGAAGAATTTCCGCCAAAAGTTTCGACGCGCTCAACCATGTCCGCCTCTCCGACGGCGAATTTCAACGCCTGCTCGATGAAATCGTCACGCCCGATGTCTTCACCGCCGCCCACACACTGCGCAACCGCAACAGCTTCATCCGCGACGACGGCACGCCGCTCAACTACACGCTCGTCAACATCGCCGAGTGGTGCAAAAACAGCTTTGAGGTCGTCAGCCAACTCCGCGTCAACACCGACTACAGCCACCACCGCTACGACGTCATCCTGCTCATCAACGGCGTCCCCGCCGCGCAGATCGAACTGAAAAGCCTGGGCATCAATCCCCGCCGCGCCATCGAGCAGATTGTCGAATACAAAAACGACCCCGGCAACGGCTACACGCGCACGCTGCTGTGCTTCGTGCAGCTCTTCATCGTCACCAATCGCGACAGCACTTATTACTTCGCCAACAACAACGCCCGCCACTTCGCCTTCAACGCCGACGAGCGTTTTCTGCCCGTCTACGAGCACGCGCTGGCCGACAACTCCAAGGTCAAAGCGCTCGACGCCTTCGCCGAGGCCTTTCTCGCCAAATGCGCGCTGGCCGAAACCATCAGCCGCTACATGGTGCTGGTCGCCGGCGAGCAAAAACTGCTCATGATGCGGCCCTATCAGATTTACGCCGTGAAAAACATCGTCGAGTGCATCGACAAGAATCTCGGCAACGGCTACGTCTGGCACACCACCGGCAGCGGCAAAACGCTCACCAGCTTCAAAGCGTCCACGCTGCTCAAGGCCAACCCCGCCGTCGACAAGTGCCTGTTCGTCGTCGATCGCAAAGACCTCGACCGCCAGACCCGCGAAGAGTTCAACCGTTTTCAAGAAGGCTGCGTCGAAGAGAACACCAACACCCGCGCCCTCGTCGATCGCCTGCTGTCCGACGCCGCCGCCGACAAAGTCATCGTCTGCACCATTCAAAAACTCGGCCTGGCGCTCGACGAAAACAGCAAGCACAACAAGGGGCAAGAAAAGAAAGGACTGGAAACCTACAAGGATCTCTTAAAACCGCTCCGCGACAAGCGCCTGGTCTTCATCTTCGACGAATGCCATCGCTCGCAGTTCGGCGAAAACCACCGCACCATCAAAGAGTTCTTCCCCAAGGCCCAGCTCTTCGGCTTCACTGGCACGCCCATCTTCGAGGAGAACGCCAGTTACAAACGCATCGAAGAAGACGTGCAGACGCTCAAAACCACCCGCGATCTGTTCCAGAACGAACTGCACGCCTACACCATCACGCACGCCATCGAAGACCGCAACGTGCTGCGCTTCCACGTCGATTATTACAAGCCCGAAGGCGCCGAGATCAAGCCGGGCGAAACGCTCGCCAAGCGCGCCGTCGTGGACGCCATTCTCGCCAAGCACGACGCCGCCACCGGCGGCCGCCGCTTCAACGCCCTGCTCGCCACCGCCTCGATCAACGACGCCATCGAGTACTACGGCATCTTCGACGCCATTCAAAACGGCCGCCAACTGGCCGACCCCGCTTTCGTGCCGCTCAACATCACGGCCGTCTTCTCCCCGCCGGCCGACGTCAGCGCCGACGTCCGGCAGATTCAAGAAGACCTGCCGCAAGAACAGGAAGACAACAAGCACGACCCCGAAGCCAAGAAAAAATCTCTCCAAACGATCATCGCCCACTACAACCAGCGTTTTTGCACAAACCACCGCCTCGAAGAATTCGACCTCTATTATCAGGACGTGCAGCAGCGCGTCAAAGACCAGCAATTTCCCAACGCCGATCTGCCCCGCAAAGGCCGCGAGAAGCTCGACGTGACCATTGTTTGCGACATGCTTTTGACCGGTTTCGACAGCAAATATCTCAACACGCTCTACGTCGACAAGAATCTCAAGCACCACGCGCTGATTCAGGCCTTCAGCCGCACCAACCGCGTGCTCAACGACACCAAGCCTTACGGCCACGTTCTCGATTTTCGCGGCCAGCGCGAGGCCGTCGATGCCGCCATCGCCCTCTTTTCGGGCGTAAAGGTGGAGCAGGCCCGCACGATTTGGCTGGTTGACACGGCCCCGGTGGTCATCGAAAAGCTCCAAGAGGCCAAGACCGCGCTCGACGACTTCCTGCGGTCTCAGGGACTGAGCGGCCGGCCCGACGACGTGGCCAATCTCAAAGGCGACGCCGCCCGTGCCGCCTTCATCAAGCATTTCAAGGAGGTGCAGCGGCTGCAAACCCAGCTCGATCAATACACCGATCTCACGCCCGAGCAAGAGCGGGCCATCGAGAGTATTTTGCCTGAGAACGACCTGACCGCTTTCCGCGGCCAATATCTGGAAACGGCCCAGCGGCTGCGCGAGCGGCGCGAACAGCCCGGCGAGCCAATCGACCTGGCGGTGGAGCAGCTTGATTTTGAGTTCGTGCTCTTCGCCAGCGCGGTGATCGACTACGACTACATCATGAAGCTCATCACCGAGTTCCAGGCCAGGCCGGCCGGCAAGGAGACGATGAGCCGCGAGCAGCTCATCGGGCTGATCGCCGCCGACAGCAAGTTCATCGACGAGCGCGAGACGATCACCGAATATGTCCGCGGCTTGCAGGTGGGCCAGGGGCTTGACGAAGCGGCCGTCCGCGCCGGCTACCAACGGTTCAAAGACGAGAAAGACGCCGCCGAGCTTGCCGCCGTGGCCCGCCGCCACGATCTGCCGCCCGAAGCGCTGCGCAGCTTTGTCGACGCGATTCTTTACCGCATGATTTTTGACGGCGAGCGGCTGACGGAGTTGCTTGAGCCGCTGGAACTGGGCTGGCGCGCGCGTGCCGAGAAGGAGTTGGCGTTGATGGCCGATCTGGTTCCGCTGTTGAAGAAGCGCGCCGGCGGCCGTGAGATTTCCGGGCTGGCGGTGTATGAGGAATAGGCCGTGGGGGCTGTTGAAAAGTTAGGGTTGTGCGACGGTTGATGTTAGCGGAGATTTGTTTGGCCACGATCGGGGCTCGTCCCTGGTTGTTCTACAAATCTCTCGTCGCCAGCCGCGTAGCGGCGAAAGAGTTTAGCCGTGGGCGCCAGCCCACGGTTTCGAGGCGAGAGACGAGGTAAGCCGCGCAGCGGCGGCAGAGGGCGCGCACCACACCCTCTGTCGCCGCTACGCGGCTGCGCGCATCGTCGCCGCCCATTTCCGTGGGCTTGCGCCCACGGCTAAATTCTGCCGTCCCTACGGGACTAAGACCTGAAAACTGCGGCGGACCCCAAAACCCCAACTTCTGAACGGCCCAGTCTGTGACCAAAGATGACAAGCGCACGCTGACGCCGAGGCTGCGGTTCCCAGAGTTTCGGGATGCGCCGGGGTGGGTGTTTGTGCCAATGGGTGACCTGATCAGCCTTGAATACGGAGAGTCACTTCCAGAACAGAGCAGGCGCGCCGGATCAGTCCCAGTAATGGGCTCGAATGGGATCGTCGGCTATCACGAAGAAGCCTTGATCAAAGGCCCTGCCATCGTCATTGGACGGAAGGGTTCGGTCGGGCAGGTCACTTGGAGCGATTCCGATTGTTTCCCAATTGACACGACGTTCTATGTCGAGAACAAGAAGCCGTCGAAGATTTCAATACTTTTTTTGTACCGGTTGTTGCAAGTTAGCGCGCTGGAAAATCGTCGAGCCCCGGGTGCTGTTCCGGGCCTTAACCGAAACGAAGTCCATTCGCTTGGAACGGCGATACCCAAGCCTGCCGAACAACAAAAGATTGCCGACAGTCTGACGTGTCTGGATGAGTTGATTGGGGGGCAGGGTCGGAAAGTGGAGGCGTTGAAGGTTCATAAGCAAGGCCTGATGCAGCGGCTTTTCCCCCGCGCCGGCGAAACCCTCCCCCGCCTCCGCTTCCCCGAATTCCGCGATACGCCGGACTGGGAACGCCGTAAGATGGGTAGCTTGCTGGAGAAGGTCTCGCAGCCGGCAGAGGTCGAAGCAAATCGAACATATCGCGAAATTGGCATTCGCTCGCACGGAAAGGGCATCTTCCACAAAGGACCGGTTGCCGGTGCTGCGATTGGCGCCAAGCGCGTCTTTCATGTGGTGCCGGGCGCGTTCATTCTGAACATTATTTTCGCGTGGGAACAAGCCGTCGCATTTACGTCCGAGAAGGAGGCTGGAATGATCGCGTCGCATCGCTTTCCAATGTACCTGCCACGGTCGCGCGCAGGCGACGTGCGGTTTCTTGCGATCGCGTTTCTCACCCCAATTGGGAAGCACCTCCTGGGTCAAGCATCTCCCGGCGGCGCCGGTCGAAATCGAACGCTGGGCCAGAACGAGTTTGAAAAACTTGAGATCGTCGTCCCAACAGTAGATGAGCAGGCAAGAATTGCAGACGCCGTTCTTGCAGCAGACGCCGCGATTGCCGCCGAGGCCGGCAAGCTGGCCGCGTTCAAGACGCACAAGCGGGGCCTGATGCGGCAGTTGTTCCCGTCGCCGGAGGGAGATTGAGCGTGGGCGGAGCGCTGGACACAAACCGAAAACCGAGGCGGCTGATGGATGTGGCTGGTTCTGCCGACACGAGCACCGCCGG
>DASVGM010000206.1:0-2038 GCA_036379555.1 Pirellulales bacterium
AGCTGGTGTGTCGCTGAGCCAGTTTGAAGGGAACCGCGGCGCGAATGGTGCTCTTTAGGGCGTTCGCCTCGACGTTGACCGGCTGCGGCTGCCCGTTGATATAGACCTTCACGCCGCCGGCCTGCGCGGAGCCATCATACGTGACGAAAACGTGCGTCCACTCGTTGGCCTTGATCGGCTGGTTGGAAACCACCTTCAGGGCGTCGGTCGGCCACGTATTGATGATATGGCAGCCGACGCGGCCCCCTTGCATCCATAGATCCCAGCCGCGGAAATCGTGCTGATCGTCCATACGGGCGAAAATGGCGCCGGAGCCGTCCACCTTCGCCAGCTTGATCCACGCGCCATAAGAAAACGCCTGGTCTTTTTCCAAGTCGCCGATGTCGGCGACTTCGGCCACCACGCCCGGCTTGGTCTGCAACGCCTGCGCGGCGACGTGCCCCGGCTGCCAGGTGATCTGGGCCGAAGCGGCCACGGTGCGCGGCTGGCCGTCGAAAGTCACCGGGAAAGAATTGTCGCCGCCGCCGTTCAACTCGGCATAAAACCGCAGTCCATCGCTCGGCAACGAGCCAGCCACAGCTTCGGGCTTGGCCGAGGCCAGCCAGCCATCGAAATCGGCTCGGGCCGTGTTGCGACGGTCGGCAAGCTGTTTGCGGGCCACGGCCAATTCATCCGCTAGGGCTTGCCAGCGCGGGCGGTCTTGGGATCGCGGCACAAACACGGTGGGCGGGGTGTCTTTAATGTTGCCGTCCATCGCGTTTTGCGTGGTGTTGTTGAAGAACGCCGCCAGCGAGTAAAATTCGCGTTGCGTGAACGGATCGAACTTATGGTCGTGGCAAACGGCGCAACCGGTCGTCGTGCCCAGCCAAACCAGCGACGTGGTTTCCGTGCGGTCGCGGGTATACAGCACCTGATACTCGTCGGCGATGGCGCCCCCTTCGTTGGTGGTGATGTTGCAGCGGTTGAAGCCCGAAGCGACCTGCTGATCGAGCGTGCGATTGGGCAGCAGGTCGCCGGCCAATTGTTCGATGGTGAAGCAATCGAACGGCATGTTGCCGTTGAACGCTCGCACCACCCACTCGCGATACGCCCATATCTCGCGGTAGTTGTCAAAGTGAATGCCGTGCGTGTCGGCGTAGCGGGCGGCATCGAGCCAATAACGACCGCGATGCTCGCCCCAGCAGGGCATGTCCATGAGCTTGTCGCAATACTTTTCGTAGGCGTCGGGCGAGGCGTCGTTGACGAACGCTTCAACGATTTCCGGCCGCGGCGGCAGGCCGGTCAGATCGAGCGAAAGCCGCCGCGCCAACGTGCGGCGGTCGGCCTCCGCCGCCGGATGCAAACCGGCCGCCTCCAGTTTGGCCAGAATGAAGTAGTCGATCGGGTTGCGGCACCAGGCCGCGTCTTTGACGGCCGGAAGAGGCGCACGCTCAGGCGGCATCAGCGACCAGTGCGGTTGATAGGCGGCGCCCTCAGTGACCCAACGTCGCAAGATTTCTTTTTGCTCCGCGGTGAGTTGCTTTTTGGTGGCCGGCGGCGGCATCAGCTCGTCGGGATCGCTGGTGAGGATACGGCGAATGAGTTCGCTCTCGTCGGCCTTGCCCGGCGTGATGGCGCCGGCTTCAATCGCGGCCTCGCGGCCATCGAGCCGCAGGTCGGCCTTGCGGGCGGCGCTATCGGGGCCGTGGCAAGCGAAGCAATTGTCGGCCAGAATCGGCCGCACATCGCGGTTATATTGCAACGGCTCGGCGGCGAAGCTGGCGCCTGAAAACGACGTGAGCATGAGCAACAGTGCGGAAACCATCGAATTGCCGCTTTGGCTGATGGTGAATGTACCTTCTGGCTGATAGCGACCAAAAGAAAGAAGTAGGTCGCTCCGCGACAATTGAAAGCGGCGATGAATCGCCGCACTCCAAGATTGCTTACTCATTTATCATATCCCTTCACACAAACGCGAACCGTACTTTTTTCACTTCCCGCCCCTGAACCCTGAACCCTGAACCCTGAACCCTGAACCCTCACCCTGCCGGCAACACCC
>DASVGM010000207.1:0-3595 GCA_036379555.1 Pirellulales bacterium
ACCATCGGCCCGCGCAAGGTTTGTTTGACTTCGGTAATGTCCATAATCGGCTCCTTGCAAACATCTCCGGATTCTTGAGCGTATAACAAAGCGGGTAATTATACCGATAAAAATCCCGGCCGCCAGCGACCCGGCCAGGTCGCAATGGGCTCCAGAACCGATGCAGTCTAATCAGGCGGGTTCGCAAGCATGCGGATAATGTGCCGCGCCAGACGCTAGACCACGAGATCCTCTGCTTTGCGGATGCCAGGCAGCTCACACGACGTAAGATCGCGATAAAGATCCCGCAGGTGTTCCTTCAGGTCATCGAGAGAATCGCCCTGCGTCCAATAGTCGGGATAATCTTCCAGGTAGCCGAGCCAGCTTCCGCTTTCCTCCCAACGAACGAGTCTAATCGTTTCCATAATCAATGCCTGGATGGAGCCGACGAGAGTGCGCTCACGAACACTCCCGCAATCGCCCCGGCCGCCAGCGAACAAGGCGACGACCAGAGAAACTCCAGGTTAAACCAATGAAAGAACACAATGCCAACCGCGACCGAAACGCTCGCCGCCGTCGCCGCGATACCGCCCAACGGCGTCGACCAGGGGACAAACAGCGCCAGCAGGAACAAGACAAAGATCGGCGCCGTGAGCAGGTTCACAACCTTGATGCACAACTCCAAAAGATTCTCGGCCATTCCGCCCACCACAGTGCTCATGGCGATGGCCAAACCGCCGACCACGACGCAGATGATTCTCGCCAGCTTCACCTGATCGGCCTCACTGCGTTTGGTGTTCCCAAAACGCTCGACCCAATCCGTGGAGATCACCGCGCTGGCCGAGTTCATGCCCGATGAAAGGCTCGACATGGCGGCCGAAAGAATCGCGGCGATCACCAGGCCCGAGATGCCGGCCGGCATGCCGACCATGACGAACCGCGGCAGCAACTCATCGGCGAATTGCAAGGCGTCGCCGCCGCTCACGGAAAGTTCCGCGTGAGCCGCGAAGTACGCGAGCACCGCCAGGCCCACCGCGCCCAATAGCAGCGACATCAGCACTTCGGTGGTCAAATGGATGGCGAACGACCGCCGCGCCGCGCGCGCATCGCGCGTGGCCAGATAACGCTGAATGGCCATCTGGTCGGCGCCGGCCGTGCAGGTCGTCCAAACAAGTGTGTTCAAAAAGGCCCCCATGAACGTGACGCGCGTGCTGGAGCGAAACCAGAATACGGGCTGCTGCCAGTGTTCCGGCCACTGCCGCGGCCACCAATTCTCGATCCCGCCGAGATCCAGGCTCACGATGGCGATGGCCGCCACGGCGCCGGCGAACATGATGATCGCCTGCAAAACATCGGTGAGCACGACGGCCCGCAAACCGCCCTGTGTGGTGTAGATCATGGTGATCAGCCCCAGGCCGGCGCCCACCCAGGGCGCCCAGGCGCGATCGAGGTGGAACATGGGCACGATGACTTTATCCGACGTCGCGTAAAGGATGGACGCCATCCAGACCGTGCGTAAAGCCACAAACATGCCGGCGCCCAGCAGGCGGCCGCTCAACCCCAGCCGCGCTTCAAGCAGTTCGTAGCCGCTGGTGACGTTGCGCTGGCGCATGATCGCTGGAATTAACAACCAGCCAATGATGAACATCACCAACGGAAACGACGCCATGCCGGTGAAGATCATCGGGCCATATTTGACCATCTCGCCCGGATAAGCCAGATACGAGAGGGTGCTGGTGATGGTGGCGAACAACGACAGCCCGATCAAGAGCGGACTCATGCGGCGTCCGCCGAGCAGGTAGTCGTCGGCTGTTTTCGCGCGGTTGCCATAGTAACGGCCCACCGCCAGTACGCCGACGCCGTACAACGCGATGACCAGCATATCGAGCGTTCGCATCTTGCCGCCAAGTCTAACCCGGTGGCTGTCGGTTGGCAACGCGGTCGGGTATTATGGGGCGAGGCCCCTACAGGAAACCAATCATGCAACGAACTTTTGCTGTCGAGCCTAATCCGAAACTGAGTTTGAATCACGGTGGCGAGGTCGTGGGGCGGCCCGCCGGGCCGTCTTTTGCTTCAGACGGGCCGGCGGCCCGCCCCACGGTGTGGTGTTGGGATAGGCTGTTAGGCGGTTTGCTCATTGCCCTGCTCGCCGGCGCTGCCGGTTTGCGCGCCGACGATTGGCCGCAGTTTCGCGGCCCCAACTCCAGCGGCATCTCCACCGCCAATAAGCCGCTGCCCGTCGAATTCTCAAATACAAAAAACGTGCGTTGGTCGGCGGAGATTGGCGATGGCGTCGGTGGCGCGGTGGTCGCGTCAGGAAGGCTTTTTGTGACCGGCATGACCGGCCCCGAGACCGTGACGCTATTCGCCTTTGACGCTTCCACCGGCCGGCGCTTGTGGCGGCGCGATTGGCCCACTGGGCGGCTGGCTCAAATCCACGAGCTGAACAGTCACGCCAGCAGCACTCCGGCGGCCGACGCCGACCGGGTCTATTTCTACTTCAGCACGCTGGGGCTGCTGGCGGTCAATGCGCGCACAGGTGAAGATGTGTGGCGGCGGAAGTTGCCCGTGCCGTTCTTCGTTTTCAAATGGGGTCCGGCGGTTTCGCCAGTGCTCTATGGCGATCTCGTGCTGTTCTGCCAGGATGACGATCTACATCCGGCCTTTTATGCCTTTGACAGCATGACCGGCGGGCCGCGTTGGCAAGACGACCGGCTGGAAATGGCGGTGAATTACACGCATCCGGTCGTTTGCACGGCCGCGGGCAAAGACGACATCGTGGTGGCGGGCACCGGCATGCTCATTGGCTACGATCCGGCTTCGGGCAGGCGTCGCTGGTTCGCCAAAACTTTGTTGCGAAACATCAAGACAACGCCGGTGGCCATGAACGGCGTGGTTTACGTTTCGGTGCAGAGCGCCGGCATTGCCAATCAATGGTTGGCGGCGGTCGATCAGGCCGCCACCGGCAACAGCGACGGCAAGCTCACCAAGGCGGAAGTGCAAGCATTCGCGGGCGAAACGCCCGTTCCCGATACCTTTCTCAAAAAGACATTTGATCGCGGCGATTTGAATCACGACGGTTTCCTGGAGGGGCCGGAATTGGACGTCGCTTTTCTGCATCCCGATAATTTCGCGGGCGCGAGGTTTGCAGCGGAGAACTCTGCCGAGGAGTTCATTTTGGCGGTGCGCGGCGGCGGCGAGGGCGACGTGACCGCCACGCACTTGCTCTGGAAGCATGCGACCAAGCACACCGATCACGTTGTTTCGCCGTTGGTTCTCGACGGCCGCATGTTGTTGGTGAAGGACGGCGGCATCAGCACGGTGTTCGACTCCGGCGACGGCCATCCGCTACGCGGGCCCAAACGCATCGGCAAGGGGGGCAACTATTTCGCCTCGCCGGTTTGTGGCGACGGCAAAATCTACATTGCTGGCGCCAGCGGCTTGCTGGTGGTCCTGAAAAACAGTCCGACTTACGAACAGCTTGCGCTCAACGACATGGGCGAAAGCATCATCGCCACGCCCGCCATTGCCGAGGGGAGCCTTTTCGTTCGCACGCGCGGCAAGGTGTATTGCGTTGGCGCCCAATGACACGGCTGGCGCGGCTGGGCCAAAGGCT
>DASVGM010000208.1:0-8727 GCA_036379555.1 Pirellulales bacterium
AACCGTTCTGCGCCGCCGAAACGACCGGGTAGGTGGTGGTGCGCTGCTGAACGGCAACCGTTCCGGTCCAGAACGTGTAGGCGTAAGCCGTGGTAACGGCGCTGGTGCCGTCGTCGTTGCGATACTCGATGATAGCCGTGACGGGATAGATGGTCGTTCCCGCGGCCGCTGTCACGACCCGACTTCTCACGAAGTCGGCTACGGGCCGATGAATAATCCGGCCTATGTCTGGCGGCGGCCTTGCTGCTATAATGCCCGTTTTACCCAGTCGCCACCGCGAACCAAGGAAGGGACGGCCCGTGCAGCCGGTTTGTCAGGAGGTTGAACAGCATCCGGGGGCGCTTGTCGCTGTTCAGCCATCGGCTGCGCCGCGCAAGCGTTTTCTGGAGGAGATGGCCTTTCGCCACGGCCAATATTACGACTCGTATCTCGCCACCGACTCCGACCGCGAGACGTTCTGGTCGCGCGATGGGCAGGGCGCCGTCGCCTTCGTGCGCGTGGGGCGTTATTTGAACGTGGGCGGCGGCCTGTTGGCGAGCGAGCGGCACCGCGAGTCGCTGTTGGCCGAGGTGATCGCCGCGGCCGACCGGCGCGGAGAAGTCCTGTCGTTTTACAACGTGGCCGAAAGCGATCTGCCGCTGTTTCGCGATTATGGCTTTCAAGCCACCAAGCTGGGCGAAGAGGCGGCCATCGATCTCGATTGCTGGGACTGCCGCGGCAAATCGTTCGAGTGGTTGCGCAGGCAGGTGAACTTCTGCCGCCGGCAAGGGCTGACAACCGCTGAGGCCGTGCGCGAGGATTATTCGCCGCCCGGATGGAGCTCGCTCGTCGCCGAGCTGGCCGAGGTATCGGCCGGGTTTCTGGCCGCCAAACCGCAAGCGGTCGAGCTGCGTTTTCTGGACGGCGCGTTTCACCCGCACGCGCTGGGCCGGCGGCGCGTGTTTGTGGCGCGGGCCAAGACCGGTCGGATTGAGGGCTTTCTGGCCTGCAACCCCTATCGCAACGGCGCCGGCTGGGCCTTTGAAATCTATCGGCAGCGGCCCGACGCGGTGCGCGGAACCATTCCCTTCTTGATGCACGAAACCATGCGGGCGCTGCAAGCGGAAAACGCCCCGCGCATCTCGCTTTGCCTGGTGCCCGGCTTACGCACCGACGACGCTCTGCCGGGCGATAGCCCGTTGGTGCGCCGCGGCTTGATGCTTGGCAGCCGCTACTTCAGTTTCATCTTTGATACCGCCGGCCTGTATCACTTTAAGAGCCGGTTTCGCCCCTCCTTTGAAAGCCGCTATCTTTGCGCCAGACCCAAGGTGACGCTCGGCTCGGCCTGGTCGCTGGTGCGTTTGCTGGGCGTGCTGGAGTTGGACGGGGGAAAAATGGCCCGCGTCATCACCCGCCGGCTCTGGCGCCACGGTCGTCGGGCGACACTCGCCGTGCCAGATCCATCGCCGCCAAGACCCGGCTAGCCGCGGACTGCCATCATCGGTTAGGTTATGGGGCGGAAAGGCGATGGCGTCGACGTATCCGTTTCCCACCTCCTCGCAAGCGAAAAACGAACATGGCAAAACAAACTGAAACTTCGCCGCACGCGGCCAACCACGCGCCGCCGCCGTGCGCCATGGTAATCTTCGGCGCCAGCGGCGACCTGACCAAACGCAAGCTGCTGCCGGCGCTTTACAACGTGTCGATGAGCGGCTTGTTGCCCGAAAAGTTCGCCGTCATCGGCTTCGCCTTTGACGACATGAACACCGACCAATTTCGCGATACGCTCACGGCCGAAATGAAGGAGTTCGTCGGCGAAGCGCTGGATGAGAAGCGTTGGCATGAGGAATTCGCGAAACGCATCTTCTACGTGCGCGGCAACTTTGAAGATCCGCAGGCCTACGCCGAACTGACCAAAACGCTCGCCCACGCCGACAAGGAATGCGGCACGCAAAGCAACTACTTGTTTTACCTGGCGACGCCGCCTTCGTTCTTTGGCAAGATCATCAAGCAACTCGGCGCCGCCGGCCTCACCACCGAGCACCGCCCGGAAGAAAACGGCGGAGACAACGGCGGTCCCGGCTTTTATCGCCGCGTGATTATCGAAAAGCCCTTTGGCCACGATTACGACTCCGCCAAGGCGCTCAACCGCGAAATCGGCAAGGTGCTGCGCGAAGATCAAATCTATCGCATCGACCATTACCTGGGCAAAGACACCGTGCAGAACATCATGGTGTTTCGCTTTGGCAACGGGCTGTTTGAACCGACCTGGAACCGTCGCTACGTCGATCATGTGCAAATCACCGTGGCCGAAACGGTGGGCGTGGAGCATCGGGGACTGTATTACGACAAAGCCGGCGCCCTGCGCGACATGGTGCCCAACCATATCGCGCAGCTTATTGCCTTGATCGGCATGGAATCGCCGATTTCCTTCGATTCCGAGGCGGTTCGCGATGAGAAATCCAAAGTTTTGCGGGCCATTCACCCGCTGAGTGAGGAAGACGTGCTGCACGACGCCGTTCGCGGGCAATACAGCGCCGGCAGCATCGGCGGCGCGCAGGTGCCGGCCTATCGCGGGTCGCCCGACGTGTCGCATGAATCGAGCACGGAGACCTTCGTGGCCATGAAGCTGCGTGTTGATAATTGGCGCTGGGCCGGCGTGCCGTTTTATATTCGCACGGGCAAATGCCTGCCGAAACGAGCCACGGAGATCACCATTCAGTTCAAACAAGTGCCGCTGATTCTCTTTCGCGATACGCCGGTGGAGTCGCTGGCGGCCAACCGGCTTGTGCTGCACATACAGCCCGACGAGGGCATTTCGCTGCAATTTGAGGCCAAGGTGCCGGGCTTTGGCATTGAGACGCGGCCGGTGACGATGGACTTTGGCTATGAGCGGGCCTTCGGCACCAAGCCGCTGACCGGCTATGAAACCCTGCTTTATGGCTGCATGCAGGGCGACGCCACACTCTTCCTGCGCGGCGACTTCGTGGAAATGGCTTGGGGCTTTTTGCAGCCGATTCTCGATGTTTGGCAGGCGCTGCCGGTGCGCAACTTTCCCAACTACGCGGCCGGCACGTGGGGGCCAAAGGAAGCGCAAAAACTCATCGAACGCGACGGACGCACTTGGAGAGACCCGGAATGATTCTAGCCGGCGATGTGGGTGGAACCAAAACGAACGTGGGCTTTTTTGAGGTCGAGGGCGAAGGCCGCGCTTTGCGCGTCAAACCGCTCGTCGAGCAAACGTACCACAGCCGCGAGCACGCCAGCTTGGATGAACTGGCGTTGGCGTTTGTGCGCGCGCACGACTTGCGTCCGAGCGTGGCCTGTTTTGGCATCGCCGGCCCGGTACAGCATGGCCGCAGTCACACCACGAACTTGCCCTGGATTGTCGACAGCAAACAGTTGGCGGCCGAGTTGTCCGTGACGACGGCGCTGGTGATTAACGATTTGGAGGCCAACGCCTTTGGCATCGCCGAACTTGGCCCGACTGATTTCGCGTTGCTCAACCCCGGCGCCGCCGCTGCCGAAGGCAACGCGGCGGTGATCGCGGCGGGCACGGGCCTGGGCGAGGCCGGCATGTTTTGGGACGGCGAAACACATCGTCCGTTCGCCTGCGAAGGCGGCCATGCCGATTTTGCCCCCCGGAACCAGCTTGAAACGGAACTGCTGGCGTTTTTGCTGGCAGAATTCGGGCATGCCTCTTGGGAGCGGGTTTTGTCCGGGCCGGGACTGTACAACGTCTACCGCTTTTTCGTGCGCGCGAAGCCGGGCGAAGAGTCGCCGGAAGTCGCTCGGCAGATCACGGCGGGCGATCCCGCGGCCGTGATTTCACTGGCGGCTCAAGCGCGTCGCTGTCCGGCGTGCGTGGCGGCAGTTGATTTGTTTCTTTCGCTGTACGGCGCCGAGGCCGGCAACCTGGCGTTGAAGATCATGGCGGTGGGCGGCCTTTACGTAGGTGGCGGTATCGCTCCCAAGATGTTGGCGGCGTTGAAAACCAGTGATTTCTTACGATCGTTCTCGGCCAAAGGGCGATTGAAGTCGACGTTGGACGACATTCCGGTGCGCGTCATTCTCAGCGAGAAGGCGGCGCTGCTCGGGGCCGCGCGTTGCGCGGCGCTGTCTGTTCGCCACGATGCGTCGCCTGTAACGGCTGGCCCTTCCCATACCGCACGCGGCTAAATAACCCGCGGCGCGGCGTCGTGGAGGATGGGCTTCCTAGCCCGTCACCAAACAACTGGACGGGCTAGGAAGCCCATCCTCCTTTTCCCACTATCACGCAAGATTGTTTAGAAATAAGACGCGTCCCTCGCAATCACGCTCTCCTAGACTTTATGCACTTTGCTTTGCAGTCCAATCATGTCGGCTCCCATTCGCGGGCGATTGCCACGCGCGCGGCGCACCTGATTGGCATCGCCGGCGCGGGCATGTCCGCCTTGGCGGAGGTGCTGCTTGCCGATGGTTGGAAGGTAAGCGGATCCGACGTGAAGGCGGCGACCGCCTGCCTGCCGAAAGAAGCACGGGTCTACTCCGGCCATCGCGCCGAACACGTCCCCGACGACGCGGGTCTGGTCATCTACAGCGATGCGGTGGATTTCGAGAACGTAGAGCGCCGCCGTGCGCGGCAACTTGGCGTGAGGCAATATAGCTATCCGCAGATGCTGGGCATGCTCATGCAAACCCGGCACGGTTTGGCGGTGGCCGGCACACATGGCAAAAGCACGACCACCGCCATGACCGCCGAGATTCTCGTGCAAGCCGGCCTGGATCCGACCGTGATCGGTGGCGGAACGCCTCTCGACCGTGCATCGGGCGGCCGTCGCGGCCGCGGGCGGCATTTGTTGGTCGAAGCCTGCGAGTTTCGCCGCAACTTCTTGCACCTTGAACCGCAACTGGCGGTCATCACCGGCATCGAGCTCGATCACGTCGATTGTTTTTCGTCGATTTTTGAGGTCGAGGCCGCTTTTGCCGCTTTTGCCACACGCTTGCCTGTCGGCGGCAAACTGCTCATCAACGAGTCTTGCCCAATTTCGCGGCGGATAGCCCAGCTTGCCAAATGTAACAGCGAAACCTACGGCATCAGCGGCTTTGCTGATTGGCAAGCGGTCAATTCAACGCAGCATGCCGGCCACTACCGCTTTGACCTGTGCCGCGCCGGGAGTGCGATCTGCGATATTGAACTGCGCGTTCCTGGCAAACACAATGTATTGAATGCTTTGGCCGCCGCCGGCTTGGCTGCGGCGGCCGGGGCCGGAAATTGGGCCATCGCCCACGGTCTCAACGAATTCCGAGGGCTCCAGCGGCGGCTGGAACACGCCGGCGAGTGGAACGGAGCCGTTTGGTACGACGATTACGCCCACCACCCCACGGAGGTTCGGGCCACGCTGGCGGCGGTCAGGCAGATGTTTCCTAATCGGCGGATATGGTGTATCTTTCAGCCACACCAACTGTCGCGAACGCGCCGGCTGCTGGACGATTTCGCGGAAAGTCTGCAAAATGCTGATGGCGTCGGCATTGCCGACGTTTTCGCCGCCCGAGAGTCGGGCGGCGCCGCCTGTCGTGAAACGGCGGCGGCGCTGGCGCGGCGAGTGAGAGAGAGCGGCGTGCGAGTTCAACAATCGCATGCCCTGGCCGACTTGGCCGACGAACTAGAACATCAGATCACCCTGGGCGATGTGTTGCTGACGCTGGGAGCGGGCGACATCCGAAAGGTTTGGAATGCTACTCGACGAATTCGAACCTATCGTGCGGCCGGCTGAGCCGCTGGCGCCGCACACGCGCTTTCAGCTTGGCGGCCCGGCCGAATACTTCGCCGAACCACGTGACGCGGCCGAGCTGGCCCGTTTGGTCCAGCGCTGCCAGCAAGAAGAGTTGCCGCTGCGCCTGCTGGGTGGCGGCTCGAACATTCTGGTGCGCGACGAAGGCGTCCCGGGCTTGGTCATTCGCCTGCCCGAAGCGGGTTTTGGCCAAATCGAAGTCCGCGGCCGGCGCGTGATTGCCGGCGGCGGCGCCAGGCTCGGCCACGTGATTTCGATGGCCGTTCGCGAGGGTCTGGCGGGGCTGGAGGCGCTCGTCGGCATTCCCGGCACCATCGGCGGCGCCTTGCACGGCAACGCCGGCAGCCGCGGCGGCGACATCGGCCAGTGGGCCGAAAGCGCCACCGTGCTCACGCCCGCCGGCGAGTTGTCACAGCGCAGCCGCGACGAAATGGTTTTTGCCTATCGACAAAGCAACCTTGACGCGCTGGTCATTCTGGCCGTGGAATTTGAATTGGAGAGCGACGATCCCGATCAGCTCACCAAACGTATGCAACAGCAATGGATTGTGAAAAAAGCCGCGCAGCCGCTGGCGCATCAAAGCGCCGGCTGCATCTTCAAGAATCCGCGCGGCATGAGCGCCGGCCTGCTCATCGAGCAGGCCGGGCTGAAGGGAACTCGCGTCGGCGGCGCTGAAGTAAGCGACCGTCACGCCAACTTTATCGTGGCCGAGCCGGGCGCCACCAGCCAAGATGTGTTGCGGCTGATCGAGTTGGTGCGCAGCCGTGTGGCAGACCGGCTGGGAATGGAATTGGAACTCGAAATTGAAATTTGGTAAGGCCCATCATGGAGGATGGCAATGTATGAAGAACCCGCGCGGAAGCTGCGCATTGCGATCTTAGCCGGCGGTGAATCCGCTGAGCGAGAAGTTAGTCTGGCGAGTGGCGGCGCCGTGGCGCCCGCCCTTGCCGCCGCCGGACACCAGATGGAGATATTCGATCCGGCGATCGACGATCTCGACCTGATTGCCTGGTCGGAGTTTGACGTCTGCTTCATCGCCTTGCACGGCGGCCCCGGCGAGGACGGCCGCGTGCAGCGCCGTCTCGAAACTCGCGGCGTTTGTTACACCGGCAGCGATCCGGCCGCGTCGCATCTGGCCATGAGCAAGTCCGCGGCGAAAGAACGCTTCGTCGAGCAGGGCGTACCGACTGCCGATTTTCTTCTGGTGGACGCCCCGGCCGAGAATTCGCGGCCATTCGCCCTCGCGGAAATGGGCTGGCCGCTGGTGGTCAAGCCCGACCGCCAGGGGTCGAGCATCGGCGTCGGCTTCGCCGCGACCGCAGCGGAATTGTGCTTACGCATGGACGAGGCCCGGCAATTCGACTCGCGCGTGTTGCTGGAGCGGTGGATCGACGGGCGAGAATTCACCGTCGCGGTGCTTGGCCGCCGGCCGTTGCCGCTGATTGAAATCATCACCCCGCGCGCCTTGTTCGACTATGAGGCCAAATATGAAAGCGCGCTCACGCAATACCGCTTTGAGCATGGCCTGAGCGAAACCCTCACCCAGCAAGTCACGCTTACGGCCGTGGCCGCCACGGAGGCGTTGGGAACGAGCGGACTCGTCCGCGTCGATGTGATGGTCGATCGCGCCGGCCGGCCGTTTGTGCTGGAGGTCAATACCGTGCCCGGCCTTACCAATCACAGCCTGGCGCCGAAAGCGGCGGCGCGCGCCGGACTCAACATGACAGACCTGTGCCAGTGGATGATCCAGGACGCTCTGCTGGCGGAGGTTAACTCATGACACCTCGCGTCAAGACGCCTGCGAAGAGCGAGGTTAGTCTCCGCGTTCGCGGCCGGCGTTGGACGGCGCGCCTTTTGGCGGCCGCGCTGTTGCTGGCGGCGATCGCGAGCGGCGGCTATGCGTTGTGGCGCGCGGTGCGACCGCAAGTTATAGCCGGGCCGCAGTTCATCGTGACGGCCGCCGCGGTCAACGTGACGCCGCCGCCGCCTTGGATTCGCAGCGATGTGAAAGAGGACGTGGTGCGCGACATCAATCTGGCGGGCCCCATTTCGGTGCTGGACGAAGACTTGGGCGAACGCTTCTATGAAGCGTTCGCGGCTCATCCGTGGGTGGCGAAAGTGGTGCGCGTCTTGAAGCGGCCGCCGGCGGGCGTGGATGTTGAAGTGGTGTACCGCAAGCCGGTGCTGATGGTCAAAGTGCCCGACGGCTTGTTGCCGGTTGATGGCGACGCGGTGCAATTGCCCACCGCCGATTTTTCGCCTCTCGAAGCGAGCCACTATCCGCGCTTGGTGGAGATTGAGGGTGTGACGTCACCGCCTTCGGGAACGCGTTGGAGCGAGCGGCGCGTGGTGGCGGCGGCCGCCTTGGCCGCCGTCTTGGTCGATGCCTGGCAGGAGCTTGATTTGCATTACCTGGCAGTCGCGCCGGAAAGCGCGGGTTTGCCGGCCGGATCGTTTGAATTCGAGCTGTTCACCAAAGGCGGCACGCGCATCGCGTGGGGGCTTTCGCCCGCCGGCCATGATGAAGACCGCGCGGCCTCGGCCGACAAGCTTTCACGATTGCGCCACTATGCCGCCGAACATGGCACGCTCGATAATCCGCGAGCGCCGCAAGACCTTGACGTGCGCGCTCCGCAGGGCGTCATTGCCACCCCGCGCACCGCGGCACGCTTTGAAACGGAGCGCGCGAGCTACGAGTGAGAGGCCCCTCATTCCTTCCCGCGTGCAGTATAAGCGCCTCCGCGATACTCGTGGGCCTCATCTGGAGTCAGTTTTGCAACTTGTCCATCGCTCCCGCAAGCGATACAAAATGAAATAGACCCTAACGAATTCAGATTGAGAGAACGATGTCCGGTGTAATTGATTTGCGCAGCGATACGGTCACCAAGCCAACTCCCGCCATGCGCGCGGCGATGGCCGCGGCCGCGGTGGGTGACGACATGTACAGTGAAGATCCCACCGTGCGGCGGTTGGA
>DASVGM010000209.1:0-8082 GCA_036379555.1 Pirellulales bacterium
ATTTTGCCCTGCAACTCACGCCGCAGGTTGCCGCGCCTAAAACACAGCGGCTCGACTTGGTCGTGGTGTTCGATACTTCGGCCAGTCAGGCCGGCATTCATCGCGCCAAGGCGCTTGGCGCGTTGCGAGCGTTATTGTCGAGTCTTGACGCCGGTGATCGCGTCGGGCTGGCCGCGGCCGATGTCAACGCCATGCCGCTGACGCGGTCGTTGGCGCCGGCGGCGAGCCCAGAGATCAAGCAGGCGCTGACCGCGCTTGAAAAACGCGTTCCGCTCGGCTCAACCGACATGCGCCAAGCTCTGGAGACGGCATTGCCGCTGGTGTTAAGCTCCAATCAAGCCGGTCGCGCCAAAGTGGTGTTGTACATTGGCGATGGTTTCAGCACGGCCAACCCCGTACTCAATCCCGCGCTGGAGCGCATTAGCAAGCAATTCAAGCAGGCACGCGTCTCGTTCAGCAGCTATGCCATTGGCCCGCGAGTGGCGGCAAACCTCTTAGGGGCGTTGAGCAAGCAGACGGGCGGAGTGTTTGTTCCCGACGACGAACGCGGCGACGCGCAATTTGGCGGCTACCTCGCCGCGGTTTGCCGCTCGGTAGTGGTCTGGCCGACCAAAGCGAAGCTGCCGCGGGCGTTGAGTGAGGTTTATCCGCGCGAAATGCCGCCGCTGCGGTTCGACCGCGATAGCGTATTGGTGGGCGCCATCGACTCTGCCGCGCTTGGTAAAGCCCAGCCGCTGGCAATTGAAGTGGGCGCGGTGATGGCGGGCAAACCCGTCACGTTGCGTTGGCAAGTGACGCCGGAGGCAGCTTCGGCCGACAACGCCTATTTGGCCAAAATGGTCGAGGCCGCCAGACAAACCGGCGGCGTGGACCTGGCGATTATCGATAGCAACGGTTTGAACGCCGTGCGGCGCCTGACCAATTACGGCGCGCAACAGTTGGCGCGGCTCAGCCAACGCGCCATGGCCGTGGGTCAAGCCGATGAGGCCGCTCAGCTTGCCGGCGCCGCGGAGGATTTAAGCCCCGTCAATGCCGAAGCCAATCTGGTGCGCACCGCCGCCACTCGCCTGCGGCAAAAAACTCAAGTCGATCTGCGGCTGGCGCGCCGGGCGCCGCCGGAAAAACTAGCGCCGGGGCCTGACGCCGATCGACCCGCCGAAGCCGGCGATGGCGATCTGCTGGATGACGTCGAGCGGCAAAACCACATGCTGCAAGAGTTCTTGCAAAAGGCGGTCGCCACCGAGTTGACGCAAGCCAACGTGAAGGTGGCCAACGATCCCGAGGGCACGCTCGACGAATTAAAGCTGCTGATGGATAAAGTCCAGAAGTCCGCCGAGTTGGATCCGCAAGTGCGCGCGCAGCTTGTCGCCAAGATTGAAGCCGCCTTGCGGTCGGCTCATCGGCTGGCTAGCGTGCAGGCCGAAAAAACCCTTGAGCGACAGCAAATCATCGCCGAGGGCGAAGCCCGTGAACGGATCAATCGCGAATTGTTCTTGCAAGAGCAAAAGGTCGATCAGCTCATGTCGCGCTTTAACGCGCTGATGGACGAAGAGCGTTTTCGCGATGCCGAAGTGCTGGCCGACATTTCCGAGGAGCTCATGCCCAATCAACCAGGCCTGCGCGGCGCCGAACTGACCGCTCGCATGGTCGGCTGGACCACGGATATGGCCCAGATTCGCGACATGCGGCACCGCGGGTTTGTCGATGCCACGATGCAGATTGAGCTTTCACACATACCGACGGCCGACGAACCGCCGGTGCTCTATCCGGATCCCGAGGTGTGGCAGCTTTTGACCGAACGCCGCAAGAAATACAAAGCGGTCGATCTGACGTCGCACGGCCCGAACGAAACGAAAATCATGGCGGCGCTCGACGACAAGACCGAGCTTGATTTCGCCGAGCAGCCGCTTTCGGACGTGGTCGATTACTTGAAGCAACGCCACGACATTGAAATCCAACTGGACAACAAAGCCCTCACCGACGCCGGCGTGGGCAGCGATACGCCGATTACGCGCAGCATCAAAAACATCACCTTGCGTTCCGCCTTGAAGCTGATCTTGAGCGAACTGGATCTGACCTACATCGTTCGCAACGAAGTGCTGATGATCACCAGCAAGACCGAAGCGGAAAGCATGCTGAGCACGCGTGTCTACCCGGTGGCCGACCTGGTGGTGCCGATCGCCAATCCGATGCAGGTGATGGGCGGCCGTGGCGGCCGCGGCATGTTCAATGTTCGCGACGACGAAGCCGCCGATGAAGTCGCCGACGAAGTCACTGGCGAGCCGCGGGCGGGCAGCCGCGGTTTCCGCGCGTTTTTCGTGGGCGACGATTTGACATTGACCAAAAAGAGCAAGGCCGCCAAACGGCAGCCGCAGCCGGCCGCGGCCGCCGAGAATCCGGCCGCCGCCAAACCCAAGGCGGCCGAACCGCTGGAGCTCAAGGGCAAGAAGGCCCAGGCCAATCCGCCCGTGGACGGAAAGTTGAATGATAACCCGGTGGTGAACCCGGCCGAGTTGCTGAAGCGGCGCGCGGCGAAGGTCAAGCCGATCCAGATAGACTTTAAGAAGGGCGACAACATCGACGAGTTGTGGAACGATTATTTCGCGGCGCACACCGGGGAGGAGGCTCCCACCGACGCCACCGTGCGTGAAACGGTGGCCCGGCTGATGAACGACCACGAGTTTGGCCACGCCATCGCGTGCATGTACGGCGCCTTGCGCAACCAACAGGGTCAGCCCTGGATGTATGAATCGCTGTCGATCGCCTTGCAATCCGATCGTCGCCCGCCCGACGAAATCGAGCGCGTGTTGTTGTCGGTGCTCGACTTCGCCAGCAATCCGGTGGAAGTGATGTACCTTGCGCAATACATGGCCCGTTCCGGCTTGGAGAAGCGCGCCTTGCAACTGTTTCAACAGGTGAGCCAGGTGTTGCCGTTCGCGCCGCAGCCTTACGTGGCCGGCCTGCAGCTTGCCCAGAAGCTCGACGATTTGGAGGGCATTGAATGGGCGACGCTGGGCATTCTCAGCCAGCCCTGGCCGCAGCAACAAATGCAAATTTGGGACAGCGGCAAGAACGCCGCCTCGGCCCTGCTCGAACGGCTACGCAGCGAAAACCGCAAGGATGAAGCCAAAGAGTACAAGCGCAAGATCGACGAGGCGCTCATCCGCGACCTGGTGGTGGTGCTTTCGTGGAACGGCGAAGCGGACGTCGACCTACTGGTGGAGGAGCCCGCCGGCTCGGTTTGCTCGTTCCGCATTCCGCGCACGCTGTCCGGCGGTATCATGCTGGGCGACACGGTGGCCCGCTCGAAAAAAGAGGAGCTCAAGGCCGAGGGCGCCCAGGAGGCCTACGTGCTTCCCAAGGGTTTCAACGGCGATTACCGAGTGCTGGTGCGCCGCGTCTGGGGCAAGGTGGCCGCCAACAAAGTGACTGTCGACGTGATCTGGCACTATTGGACGAAGCAAGAACGCATCGAGCACAAGCAGATCGACTTGAGCGGCGACGAAGCGCTCTGCGTGGTGCCGTTGGAAGGCGGCCGGCGAACTGAGCCGCTGGAACAACAGCAGTTGGCCAACGCGGTGGCCAACCAGGTGGCTTTGCAATGGTTCTGGCACGCGCTCTATCAGCAGCAACTTTCCATCAACGGCGGCAACCAGGCCGACGTGAATCGCCAGATCAACGCCCAGACCGACTACAGCGCGGTTGGCAGCATGGCCAAAGCGCGTGGCAAACAGATTGGCGGGCCAGGCCGGCTCGACCGCGTGAATCCCTTCTTTGTGCGCGGCGTGGCGGGCTATCAGCCCTCCATCAGTTCGTTCCCCCAAGGCGCCATGATGTTCACCTCGGCCGTGGTTTCAGCGGATCGGCGGTATGTGCGTGTTTCGCCGATTCCGTTCTTCAGCGAGATCACCCAGGTCAATACCTTTAACTACTTCACCGGCGCCAATGGCACCAGCCCCGGCGGTGGACAGGGTGGTTTTGGCGGCGGCGGCGGCTTCTGAGCGTCGTAGTGCCACTCGTCCATTCGATCGCGCCGAATGGTTGAGCCGTTGGTTTTCAGTACCAAGTTCGTCAACGATGGCGGTCCCCTCATTGTCTTACCTCGCGAGTTACTTCGATACTGGCACGGCACAGGTGAAATGCACAATCACGATTGCTCGTCCGTAGCCAGCGACTACCGGCGGGCATGCGAAGCGGCGCATCCGGCGGAACTTCTGGAAGTTGGGCCGGGCGTCGGGCTCGCAATCGGCGCACAAGAACATGTCGAGATTGCCTCTTGGGCGACTTTGCCTGAAACGCACGGCGTTTACTTGGTGGCGTGGCACTATTGCGATGCCGAGGCCCACGTGGAACTCGCGGAATTACTTCGCACGGATGTCTTGCCGTGGCAGCGGCTTCCACGCACGATGGAAGTATCGGATGGCGACGTTGTGTTGCTCCATGCGGCCTCCGCGGGTGATGAAGTTCGTGAGCCATCG
This sequence comes from Pirellulales bacterium, assembly GCA_036379555.1. GTDB lineage: Bacteria > Planctomycetota > Planctomycetia > Pirellulales > JAICIG01 > DASSFG01. Next base: position 4,479 of record DASVGM010000209.1, read on the forward strand.
TCAGCGGAGGGAATCGCGTTCATCGGAGACGGCGTTGTGTCGCGGCTTGCGCGCGGGCAATACGCCGTCGATATTGTGGAAGTCGGCGGCAAGCTCGACCGCGATACGTTCGGCTGCGTCATCTGTCGATGGATTTTTTTGCGATAGAAAAGGTCCGGCATTCCGCCGCGAGCGCCGAAGGTGTTTTCACGCGCTCAGGGAAGATGGGCCTGGCCTGCGCAAACGTGGTGTTACGCGCCCCGAACGAGTGGCGCCAGTTTTGTTCCGCCGCGATCCGGGTTTATCCCGGTCGAGCGATGATTGACCGCTAGAACGCGTTATCGCGGCAACCTCCTGCGCCTCCTCATTTTCGCACCAGCCTCCGCCGCCTGCGGCGGCCGAGCGGAATAAATCTCACGTCAAATCGTTGATGGTGTCCTGTATGAAAAACGATCATTTCGCGCAGGCCAACGGGAAACTCCCTCGGGCATCTTCCGCTACCGTCGCTGAATGTCATGTTGTCGCTTAATCTGGTGTCATTCGGGGCAAGCCCGGTGGTGGCGGAGCGGAATAAATTCGGTATCGAATCTCAACTCATTATCGTATTAAAGTCGGGCATTTTGCGCAGGCCAAGCCCGCCCTCCGGTGGCACTGATTACCTCATTCCCGCCCACATGCGGTAGATTACCGCTTCGTGGTTTTGTTCAGCGACTTTTTATACTCATACCATTGCTCCTGGTATTCAGCCGGCGGAGCGAGGCGGCGGTCTTGCCGCAGACCGCGCTGGCGGTCGTCGTGCTTCGTGCCACCGGAAAGCGCGGCGCCGCGCGGACGCAACCCAAGGCTGCGCAGAGCGTCGTCAAATTCCTGCCGGGCGGAGTCGCCCTGGGGGCCGGCTTCGTCCGCGCCTTTCCGCAGCCGATCCCATTGCTCGACGAATCGCTCGATGTCTTCACGGCTCCAGTTCAACTTGTCCATCAACTCGCGATCGGGCTTGTCCTTGGCAAGCTCGTCTTTCAGCCGCTGCAAAGCAAGGTCCGTCGCCTTACGGGCATACTCCTGGTTGGCGTCTTCGCCGCCCGGTTCGCTGTCGTCGGCTTGAGGAGGCGGCGTGGTCGTCTGATCGTCGGCGCCGGGCAATCCGCCGCTGGTGGGATTGGCGCTCTGCCGGCCGCCGCGCTCTTCGTTGCCGCCGCGGTCGCTGGGCGTCGGTTCGCCCTCGGCTTGCTTTTTCGCCTGCGACGTTTGTTCGTTGCGTTTTTGTTGTTTCGTCGCCTTGGCCTGTTTGTCCGCGGGCGCGCGTTTTTCACCTGTTTGCGGTTCGGTGGGTTGCCTCGATTCGTTGGTATGGCCGCGTGGATCGGCGTTCTCGGGCGAATCGGCCTTGATGCCGCGGTCGCTGTTCTGACCTTCGCCCTGATTGGTTCCCGGACCTTTTTCGCCCGATGATTCGCCGCCGGTGGGTTTGTCGGCCTTTTGCTGTTTGCCGCCTTTGGAGCCGGTGGGGCCTTCGCCTTGCGTTTGGCCCTGCTGGCCGCCTTGATCGGCCTCGCTGTTTTGTCCGGCGGTTCCGCTCCCTTCGTTGTTGGATCGTTGTCCGCCTCCGCTCTTGCCGCCGCCGTCGCGATCGCCCTCGTGGGCGCCTTGCGAATCGGTCTGCCGCTTCATTTCGCTCGACGATTCGGGTTCGTCGTCGGTCGTGCCTTTCTTGTTGTCAGGGGTGAGCTGTTTTTTCTTCCGTCCCTGGTTGCCGCCGTGTGTTTCGGGCGCGCCGTGTTTGTTGCCGCCCTCGCTGTTGCCGGCGCCCCCCTCGCCTTTGTCTCGCGAGTTGGCGTCGCCCCCTTTCTGATCGGGCGATTCCTCTTTGTGTTTTTTCATTTTATCGTCAGTTTCGCCGGCGCCGCGGGCTTGTCCGCCTTGGCCGTCGCGTGGCCGCGTTTCCTGATCGGCATGTTTGGCGCCTTCGTCGCCCTTGCGCGCCTCGCCTTGCTTGCTGCCGCCCGAAGCGTCTTTCTTGGTCTTGTCGCCGCCTTCGTTTCGCGTGCCTTCTTCGCCGCCTTCGGCGCCTTTCTCACCGCTGGAGTGCATTTTGCCCGATTTGCCGGCTTGCTTCTCGCCTTCGTGCTCGCCGCCTTTCGCATCGTCGGCCTGCTCCGCCTTGGAGCTGCGCTCGCCTTCGCTCGCCTCCTTGTTCTTGTCTTTGTCTTTGGGGGCGAGGGGATCGTGCTCGGGGTTTTTGGCGGTTTTCTTTTCGCGCTGTGCGGATTTGTCTTCCTTGGCGCCGTCGGTCTGGCGGCCGCCCTTGCCGTCGCTGGGTTTGCCCGCGTCTTTGCCGTTGGGTTGCTTGCCCGCAGGCTGCTTCTGGGAGCCGGATTGCTCGGTGGCGCCGGTTGAACCGCCCCCCTTCTTGGACGACTGCTTGCCGTTCTTGCCGCCGCTGTCGCTGGGCTGAGACGGATTATCGGCATCGTCCTGTTGCGATTCGCGCTCTTGGTCTTTGGGTTTGCCGCCTTGTTGCTGGCTCTTGCCGCCCGATTGTCCGTCCGCGGCCTGGCTGTCTTGGTTGGGCTGCTCTTCGTTTTGCGGCTGCTTTTCTTTTTGCTTCTGGTTGAAGAACTTGTTGATTTCGTCAATCGCCTTGCCGGCGTCTCGTTCGGGATCAATCCGTTTGGATTGGTCGCTCTTGTCGCCTTCGCCCTGCTCGCCGCCTTGCTTGGGCTGGCCCGATCGCTTTTGACCGTCGCCATTGGCGCCCTCGGCGGAATCGGCATCGCCCTCGCCGGAGTCGTTGCGCGAGCCTTGACCAGCCGGCGACTTTTTGCCGCTTTCGCCGCGTTGGCTCTTGCCGCCGGACGATCCTTCGCCGCCGCCTTGCTGCTCGCCTTGGCCTTTGTTTTGCTGGCCTTCGCTGTTTTGACCTCCCTGCTTTTGCTTTTGGCCAGCCTGGCCTTGATTGCCATCTTGCTGGTCTTCATTCCGCTCGCCGCGCGACTGCTTTTTGTCCGCATCGCCCCCGTTTTCGCCCGGTTTCTTGTCTTGGTTTTCGTCTTTGTTATCGCCACGCTGGTTCTCTTCATCGGGCGCGGCGACGCGCAAACGGTAGTGTGGCGTTTCAGCGTGGTTTGCCTTGGGCCGCCGATTATCCTCGGCCGATGCCCAAAACTCGACTTGTTCGCCGGGCTTCAGGTCCAGCGGCTTGAGGTCGAGCAAATACTCGCGCCGCAAGCTGCCGCCGCGGGCGGCCGCCAAGAGCGATACATTGATCGGCGCGGAGCCGGTGTGCCGCGCGTGAAACGCCAGTGACGACAACTTGAAATCCGGGTCGGCGGCTTCCAAGACCAGCCGCACCGCCTTGCGCGGCGGCACGAGCAAGTCTTTCGTGGGATCGAGATCAGGCTCGACAAACTCCACTTCGGGCATCAGGTCGGGAACGACTTCGATCGAATAGCGAATGGGCTTGGGGTTTTCGTGCCCCTCTTCGTTGCGAAAGCGAAGCTGATAGCTTTGATGTTCCGCCCGCCGCGCCTTGTCGTTCCACGCCAGGACAAAGCTGACTTCGGCCCGCGTGCCATCGACGCGCATGGGAAGGTCGTTGCGGCCGTCGCATTCAAAATCGAGGTGCGCC
>DASVGM010000210.1:0-2212 GCA_036379555.1 Pirellulales bacterium
CTTGACCAAGCTTTCGCAGCTCCTCATCCAGCGCATAGGTGTTTACGGGCGACTCGATAGCGCGTAACAGACCCACCGCCAACTCAACCGGGCTTTTGACGCGCTGTCGCATGGCGTGTGGCGAAAAGAAAAGGTTCGATGACAGGATCGTTCGCACGAGCCAGGTTAGATCGTAATCGCGCTGACGAAGTCCGGTGGCCAAAGGCTCGATCAAGGCCACCGCCGGTTCGGCGGTTTCGCTCACGAGATAGCGAAACAGCTTGCGAACCAGAAAGCGGCCGGTCGCCGGATGATCGAGCAAAATGCCGAGCATGTCGTCGCCATTGAAGGCACCGGCTCGGCCGAGCACGGTTTTTTGGCCGGCGTCGTGTTCGTGGCGATTGAAACGAAACTGGTCATGCGCCAGTTCCCAGCCGGTAAACGACCGCGCCGCCTCCTTGATGTCGTGCTCACTGTAATTACCGACGCCGAGACAAAACAACTCCATGACTTCGCGCGCGAAGTTCTCATTGGGATGCGCTTTGTGGTTGCTGGTGGCGTCGAGCCAGATCAGCATGGCCGGATCTTTCGACACCTCATGCAGCATGGGCTTGAAACTGCCCAGGGCATGCTTGCGAAGCAGGCAGTTTTGGGCATACATCAGGCGGCCGTCGGTCACCTTGGCGCCGGAGGTGGCGAAGTGGCCATGCCAAAACAGAGTGAGCCGCTCTCGCAAGCGGTGCGGCGAATGCACCAAAACATACAACCACCAGGCGGCGATCTGCCGCGGGTCGCCGCCGGCCAGCAGCGACTCCGCCGATCGCGCGGCATCTTGATAAAAGCGGTTTGTTTCCCCTTCGCCTTCTAAAAGGCGGTCGAGCGTTGCCTGGTGGCCCGCCGCCAGGGCGTCATCGAGCCGCAGCCAGGTGGCGGCAAAACCCGCCCGCCGGTAGAGATGCCCGGCCCGCGCGCGATTCCAGGGCGAATCGGCATTGGGCTGCCATGCGGCCCAGGCCCAGGCCGGGTCGATGCCGGCCAAATCGGTCATTTCGAGTTTGTCCGCCGCCATAGGTCGTCTCAGGCTGGAATCTTGTCATAGCTTAATACCCTGCGCGGCGGCGAGAGGTTTCAGGTTTTCGCGGACGGCGTGGAGAATGGCGAATGATGACAGAAGCCCGGCTGGCGTAACAAGGACTGGACCGCCCCCGCCAACGCGTTAAAATCGAATTCAGGGCATTGGAATCCCAGGGCATAGCAATCTTAAGGTACTGCAATCTTAAGTCGCTGCAATCTTTAGGCGCTGGGCGTACTTAACGTTGATCTCTCTTTGCGCGTGGAGCGTTTAAAAATGAACTATCGAACCTGGTTGTTTGTGGGCGCGTTGGCAGCGACGGCGGCATGGCTTTTGTCTGGTCAAACCAGGGCGGGCACGCGGTCGAACGGCCTGCGAGGGAATTACATCGAGTCGCGCACCTGCGACGTCTACACTGGCCCTTGTTTTGCCAACTCCCAAGTCGGGCTCGGCGGTCACGAAGCCATCCTCGCCTGGAATATTGAGTCGGGGGCGTTTCAGGGAATTGACATTAGCGGACTGAACGTGGTCATGGCGGTACGGGCCAATGATACACTTGGGTTCGGCGGCGGCCTGGAGATTTCGCCCGACGTCATTCGATCGGTGATTTTGGTCGATGAGCGCGCCAACACCGCTCAGCGCGAGGCTCTGGTGAGCCTGGCGAAAGCACGTGCGCCGCAGGTTGTGGGCGACGTGGTGCGCGTGGCCTCGGCGCCGATCGCGATCGACGTCGATCAAGCCGAAGGCGTTGCCCATCTCAAGGCGGGCAAAGAGGCCCATCTGACAACGCGCAAGATCATGAAGTGCGACTGCGTTTGCACCAACGAAGCCGTCTTCTATCCGCCGCTGGCGCAAGTTGACAGGGCGTCGCCCGCTTTCACCGTGGATGGCGGCTTTCAAGGTCGCGGTCTTAAAGAACATTGGACGAACCCCGGCACACGCAGCGCTTTCGTCGCTCGCTTCGCCGAGTAGGGTAAGTATGCGAGTTCAAACGCTGTGCCTGCTCACTATCCTTGCGCTAGCGGCATCATCCGCTCGGGCGACGCACCGCGATCCGAAGGTGGAGCGCGTGGTGTCGCGCGGGCTGGATTGGCTGGCGAATTCGCGGTCTCGGCTGGGCCATTGGGCCGCCAACGAAGGCCGCTATCCCACCGCCATGAC
>DASVGM010000211.1:0-12264 GCA_036379555.1 Pirellulales bacterium
GGCGGCCCGCCGGAAGCGAAGCCCGACGCGAATTCCCAACCGCTGTGGTCGAACGGTGAAAAGCCGCTGGCGCCCGTTCCCCCTCTCCCTCCGGGAGAGGGTTGGGGTGAGGGTGGCCCGAGCGGATTCAGGGTTTGCGCGACGTGACCCGCTGCTGGCATGTCGCCGCCGCTGGCCGATCCGCTGACGTACATCGTGCTGAACACGCGCACCACCACGGCGGGTTGCAAAGGGCCGTGATGCTGCGCGGTGTGAACCGGCTGCGTCGTTGTGGACGATGAAACGCCCGGCGGGGCGTTCGCGACGTGACCCGCGTTGCCGGGATGGCCATACGAAACATGTTCCATTGAAGCGACGTGAGAGCCTCTGCCAAAATCGGGGTTGGGCTGAGTCAGCGCCGCTGTGGGGCGGCTTGCCAAGCCGTCGTTCGCCGCCGACGGCGCGGCGGGCCGCCCCACGCTGTCGCCAGTTGAACCGACCTCGCTCATCGCGTTGGATTGCGGCGCGCCGGCGCGCTGATCCGGGGCGATCGTGTGATTCACGATGCTGACGTTCGAGCCGATGCCTGATGGCGCCCAAGGGCCGTCAAGCGTTGGATCGGCCGTCATCAACGACCGTGGTTCAAGTGCTTGCGGCGCGGCGGGCGCGAAGCGAATTTTGTCACGCCGCGACGAAGCGCGCTTGCCGCCCTGCCGGCGCCGCGCGGCGGGCGATATGGCTGTTTTCGCGAGACGAAGAACCTGTAGGCGAAGCTGGCGTAACCAATCATGCGCGGTCATGACACGATTCCTCCGTATGGTAGATGTACGCGAACCGGCGATGGCCACGAACTGGGGCATGTCTGACTGTCGGGCCGTCGGTGCGCCGCCTTAGCGAGAAAGCGAGAAAGCGCAGTGCCACACTGCCCGCTGCACCGCGAGAGGTTGCTTCGCCGTCATGAGTGCCGCCAACTCGACGCATCGAAATCCTTCGCCGGACCATCAAACGCCGCAGCGCCGGAGCGATGCGCTCGCCGATGATCCTTGCTTCCGTTTACACCCGGAAATCCAGCGGCCGCCAATGGACCGCCACGTTACGGGTGATTGGAACATGCCCGAAAGGTGTTGTCAAGCGGTCATGACGTAAAAATATATTTTTAGGTATATCCTGTAACGGCGTGCCTGAAACCCGCTGACACGGCAGCGGTGGATTTTTAAGGCATAACTCCGATGTCCAAAAGCAGTTGCGACCAAACCCAATGGCGCTTCAGGCCTCTGGCGGCGCTCGTCGCCAGAGGCTGTTTTCTCCAATCCCTTTGGACATCGGAGCCATGCCTATGAGACTGTGCCGCGGAACTCGTGAGAGTTCTGGCCGTAAAACTTGGCGACGGCCAGACTTCTCACGAAGCCTGCGTAAACCTTCGCCGAAGCCGTTCTGTTTTCATCCTAACCCGGAGCGTAAGCGAGGAATCGCCTGTTTTATGCGGCTCCTCGCTGACGCTTCGGGTTATGGTGCGGCGTCCGTACCGGGTTTGGCGAAGGTTTACAAGTCTGCTACGGGCTGCTTGACTTATCAACCTTGGCGGCGGAAATTAATGCATTGCGGCTGACTCCGCATTTTCAGTGTGATCTCGTTCGAGAGGCGTGGCCGTGAAACTTAGACAGCGGATCATCATCTTAGCGCTGGGCGCTTTAGGCGTCGTGGTGGGCGCGTTCGCGTGGCGGCCGGTCGCGGACTTTGTTCGCGGAAAAGGCCCAGTCGAGCCGCCAATCGCGCATCGGACTCCGCCGAAGAAGGCAGCCCCTACGCCGCGACAGCTCGGGCTTCCCCATTTGCAGTGGGCGGAAAAAGAGTGCGACCGCATCGTCGACGAGCACCTACTGGTCCTGGCAGGGTTTTTTTCCGACTCGAAAAAAAATACGCGACTCTTCACCGATGAGGCGCTAAGCTGGGGCAGCAAATGGCGACTGATCGCCGACAAGGTGCCCTACACGCGCGGTGGCCGACATGAGGAATTCATCCGTGGAGAATTTGAAGAGACGATCCTCAAGCCGCGGCAGATCGAGACTGCGGTCCAGCAAGTCATCCGCGGCTATATAAAGGAGGTGGAGAGCATCGAAAGCCAAATGCTCGTCCGCATCCAGGCCGATGTCGCGGATTTCCCGGTGGAATACCCCGTCGGGGCCTTTGATAATGACAGATTAAAGGAGACGTACGACAGTGCGATCAGGCAAGCCATCAACGCGACTCAAGATGACGCCGCCGCGGGCGCCTCGCTCGAGGTCGTCTCGTTGATCGTCGGCGAGGTTTTGACGCAGGTTGCCGTCGAGTTTGGCGTATCGGCGGGTATTTTGGGCGCCGGCGCCGTCTTGTCATGGGAAACGCTTGGCATTGGCATCGTGGTCGGGGTCATCGTGGACGCGATCGTGTCGTGGGTGTGGAATTGGTATGCTGACCCCAAAGGCGAATTAGCAGCGAAGATCAACCGAAAACTCGATGACATGCATAACCTGATCGTCGACGGCTCAAAAAACGTCACGGGCCTCCGTGCCCGGCTGCGCGAGTTGGCTCGAAAGCGTGCGCGCGTGCGTGAAACGGCCGTTCTCGCAGTTCTTAATTCCCCATAGGCGACCAATCTATGACCCGTACCATAACGATTGCCTTCTGCTTGTGCGTTTCGAGTGTGGCACATGCGGGTGTTGCGAGCAAGGCCGTGCGTGAAGCGGCCGAGACACTATTCCGCAAAGGCGGAAAAGAAGCGGCCGAGCTTGGCCTGGAAACGATCACTCGCAAGCTCGAAGCACTGGCGTTGAAGTATGGTGACGATGCCATAATAGCGGCCCAAAAGGTTGGGCCACGAACATTCCGTCTCGTTGAGGAGGCTGGAGAAAACGGCCTGGCGGCGGTCAAACTTCTCGCTCGACACGGCGACGAGGCGGTTTGGGTCGTGGCGAAAAAGAACCGCCTGGCCATTTTCATCAAGTACGGCGACGACGCGGCTGACGCGATGCTCAAGCACGGCCAAATCGCCGAACCTCTTATTGAGTCCCTTGGCGCTCCGTCGACAAAAGCATTGAAGGCGATTTCGACCAAGAACGGGCGGCGCCTGGCAATGCTGGAGAAGGACGGTTCCCTCACGAAGATCGGAAGAACCGATGAGCTACTGGCGGTCATTGGAAAACACGGTGATCGCGCGATGGATTTCGTTTGGAAGAACAAAGGAGCGCTTGCCGTCACCGCGTCGTTAGCTGCCTTTCTATATGATCCACGACCGTTCATCGACGGGGCAACTGACTTGGCGAACGCGGCCGTTGAGGGAATCGCGCGGCCGATGGCAAGCGAAATGGCGCGCCAGACGAATTGGACGTTTCTCCTGGCGGCCGCGATGCTCCTAGCGACGGTGGTTGTCGCCCTGCGCATGCGGCAGGCGCGGCGAGCCGCCCGGGAAGTTGCATGATGGCGTTGATGGCGCTACGATGATCGCATGTGGAACAATAAATACCCCTGTGGGCGGATCGCCCGCCGCGCGTTTTTGACCGACGTCGGCATGGGCTTCACCGGCTTGGCCTTGGGCGCCATGCTGGGACGCGATGCGGCGGCGTCCAGCGACCCGACGGAGCCAAACGGCCTTCCGCACTTCGCGCCGCGAGCCAAGAGCGTGATCTGGTATTTTATGCTCGGCGGCACCAGCCATCTGGAAAGCTTTGACCCAAAGCCTGAACTGAACAAGTATGCCGGCAAGACCATTGATGCATCGCCTTACCGCAATACGGTGATCGATTCACCGTTTTACCGCAAGAACGTGCGCGACTTCGCCGGTACCCCGCGGGCTTTGATGGGCACGATTTATCCGCTGCAGGTGGGCTATCGCCCGCGTTGCGAAAGCGGCATCGTCGTCAGCGACTGGTGGCGGCACGTCGGCGACATGGTCGACGATATCGCCGTCGTCCGTTCGATGTGGACCACCGACAACGACCACGCCGCACAGCTTCAGTTTCACACCGGCCGGCACATCTTCGACGGTTTCTATCCGTCGATTGGCTCGTGGGTGCATTACGGCCTCGGCTCGCTTAATGACAATCTGCCGCAATTCGTCGTCATGGGGCCGCCGCCAGGCGATTGTTGCGGCGGCATCGGCGCTTTTGACGGCAGTTATCTGGGCCCCGAGCATTCCGGCATGCCGCTGGCGCTCGATCCGGCCAACCCGCTGCCGTTCGGCACGCCCGGCTCACACGTGACGGTCGAAGAACGCCGCCAGCAGGTCGAGCTCCTCAAGGAACTGGGCGGACTGGCGAGCGTGGAATACCCGGACGATGCGGCGCTGCGGGCCAGGATCAAGTCCTACGAGTTGGCTTTCCGCATGCAGATGTCGGTGCCCGAATTGGTGCGGTTAAGTGATGAAACGGCAGAGACGCAAGAATTATATGGCCTGAACGACTCGGCGACGCAAGCGATGGGCCGCATGAGCCTGGTCGCGCGGCGTTTGGTGGAGCGGGGCGTGCGATTTGTGCAGATTTTCGACGACGGCTGGGACGCCCACGCCAAGCTCAAGGAGAACCACGGCACGCGCATCAAAGCGGTCGATAAGCCGATCGCCGGATTGCTGCGCGACCTCAAGCGGCGCGGCATGTTGAACGAGACGTTGGTGGTGTTCGCCACGGAGTTCGGCCGCACGCCGGGCGCCGAGCGATCAGACGGCCGCGATCATCATCCCTATGGCTTTTCGGTCTGGCTTGCCGGCGGCGGCGTCAAGGGGGGCGTGGTCCACGGCGCGACCGATGAGATTGGCTTTCATGCCGTCGAGAACCGCCACTACGTAACCGACATTCACGCCACGGTCCTGCACCAACTCGGCCTCGACGCACACCGCTTGGAAGTGCCCGGCCACAAGCGCATCGAAATCGACTTTGGCGAACCGATCCGAGAGATTTTGGGCTGAATCGCCGCGTGTGCGGATTTGCCCAAGACATATACCGCACGCGGGCAGGAATGAGACAATCGGTGCTACCGGAGGATGGGCCTCCTGGCCCGTCACCAGCCAAGGTGACGGCCTGGGAAGGCCATCCTACTTGAGCATGTGAAAACGTCTCATTTCTGCCCGCGTGCGGTACAAAACCTCCCGGCGTTTTTTACAAAGCACTCCCCCTCAACTTGTTTCAATCTTTTCATCCACCGAACCATGCAGCGCATTGACCGAGAGCAAGCCAAGAAATATGCCTTTGATTGGCGCGACGAACCTCTTCTGCGCGTCGAACCGGGCGAAGTCTTCGAGATCGAAACCTACGACGCCAGCACCGGCTTCTTCAAATCAGCGGACGATAAGGCCATTCCCGCGCGGCGGCCCGGCTTCGATCGCTCGCCTCCCTTGGCCAACCCCATTGGCGGCCCCGTTTGGGTCGCGGGCGCCGAGCGCGGCGACGTGCTGGCGGTGACCATCGAAAGCATCACCGTCGCCGATTATTCGTGGATCGCCGTTGGTCCGCGGCGAGGTCCGCTGGGCGAATCGACGCGCTGGCCGGAACTATCGAGTGATTACACAACGAAGATTTTCCGGCACACGCCCGGCGCCAGCGGTACGACGCGCGATGGCACTTTGCATTTTAGTGAGCGGCTTTCCTGGCCCATCACGCCCTTTGTCGGCACGTTGGGCGTGGCGCCCGAGCGCGAAGTGTTCACCAGCATCGACGGGCAAGGCGAGTGGGGCGGCAACCTCGACATTCGCGATATTGCGCCCGGCAACCGCGTGCTGCTGGCGGTCTATCACGAAGGCGCCCGCTTTTATCTCGGTGACGTTCACGCCAGCCAAGGCGATACCGAGTTTACCGGAACCGCCGCCGAAACCAACGCCACCGTGCGGCTCAAGCTGGAACTAATCAAAGCCAAAAAACTTCCTTGGGTGAGGATTGAAAAGCCGGCGTCGATCGTGGCCGTATGGGCCGATCGGCCGTTGGAAACCGCGGTGGAAAAGGCCACGGTGCATTTGATCGACTGGCTCGTCACCGATTACGGTTTTTCGCCGACCGACGCCTACTGTCTTGTCAGCACCTGCCCCGATTTCCGCATTAATGTTTACCAGATGTGCCGCGTCGGCAAGCTCAGCTTTGTGGCCGGCGCGGAAGTGCCAAAGCGATATGTGGAGTGAATTTACAGTAACGACACGCGATACCTTGCCAGCATGTCGGCGAGCCGTTCCAGCGGCAGCCCGACCACGTTCGACGCGCTGCCTTCCACAATCTCCAGCCAACCCAGTCGGTCTTGCAATCCAAACGCGCCCGCCTTTCCCTCCCAGAGTCCGCTGGCCAAATACTCATCCAACTCCCGCCCAGTGAGGCGGCGCATGGCGAGCGTGGTGCGTTCCACTTCCACCAACGGTTCTCCACCGGGCACGCGCCATAGGCAAATGCCGCTGTAGACATGGTGCTCACGTCCGCTCAGCAGGGTCAGCATCCGCCGGGCATGGCCTTCGTCGGCCGGTTTGCCCAGTATCTGGCCGGTGCATTCGGCCACGGTATCACAACCCAGCACGAGTCCCTGCGCAATGCGTCCGGCCACGTCAGCGGCTTTTTGATGGGCCAGACGGGCGACCAATTCGGGCGGTGTTTCGCGGCTGCAGACGCCGCACTCCGCCGATTCATGCGGCTTAATAATCTCAAAACGATATCCCGCCTCCGTCAGCAACTCGCGCCGCCGAGGTGAGCTGCTGGCCAGAATCAGGCGGGGTGGAATGGTCGCTGAAAGGTTTCGTTGCTGCACGATTTGTGTGCCGTTCAAACAAGGGCGGTTGCCAAACGTGTAAAGTGGGGTGGCGCCTCCGCAATGATACCATGTGCGCGGATGTAAGGCATTCTCTGGATCGCTATGAATAGCGAACCGCGTGCGGCAGCGGGCGGCCGTCAAGCCCGGCGAACAAATTCTCGATCGACATTTCCGCCATCCGGAGACGTGTTTCGATCGTCGCGCTACCCAGGTGCGGCGCGATCACCACGTTCTGAAGCGACAGCAAACGGTGATCGCGCGGCAAGGGTTCAGGGTCGGTAACATCCAGCGCCGCCGAGGCGATTTGTTGCCGCTCCAAAGCCACGGTCAATGCCTCCGTATCAACCACCGCGCCGCGCGCCAAGTTGATGAGTGTGGCCGTCGGCTTCATGCGACTGAGGGCGCGCGTGTCGATCAGCCGAGTCGTTTCCGGGGTGAGCGGGCAGCAGAGCATGACATAATCCGAGCGCGCGAGCAATTCATCAAACGACACATGAACGGCGGCCAACTCGGCTTCGACATCCGCTCGGCGGCGTCGGTTGCACTAGAGCACGGTCATATCAAAGGCCCGGGCGCGGCGCGCCACCTGGCGGCCGATGCGGCCCAGCCCGACAATGCCAAGCGTACTGTGATGCACCTCGCGTCCCAGCAAATAGCCGGGATCATAAACGGTGAACTGCGGCGATCGGGCGTGGCGATCGCCCTCGACCAGACGTCGCGCGGCGGCCAGCAACAAGGCAAAACCAAGGTCGGCGGTGGCGCCATCCAAGACACCCGGCGTATTGCCGACGGGAATGCCGCGCGCGGCCGCCGCCGGCAACGCGATATGATCGACGCCGACCCCATAGTTGCTAATCACGCGCACGCCGCGTAGGCGGTCGAGCATGGCGCCATCGACCGGGGGATGTCCGTAGGTGTAGATGGCGTCAATCGGTTGGCCGACTTCCTGTTGGGTGATATGCCAGGGCAACCACTCCACGCGGTTGCCCGCCAGTTCGATAATATCGGCGGCCAGGGGTCCATCGGCGACGACGCGGGCAGGCGGTTGGGGCATTTGCTTGTTCTCCGGTTGGGTTGGGGGTGGGGTTGGGGTTCAGGGTTCAGAGCCTCCCCGAAAACCCCGGTTTGGCTGCGACAGTATGGTCGTGGGGCGGCTCGCCGAGCCGTCTTTCGCACCGGACGGCCCGGCGGGCCACCCCACAGATGGGTTTTCGGATTACGCTCTGAGTCGCCGCATGTGCGAAATTATAATCGACCGGCCGATCAAGGCCTTCGCCGCCGCGCAAGATTCTCGCGGCAATAATCGAGCAGGCCAAGCTCGATCAGCTCTTCTTCCAGTTCGTCGGGCGAGGAGGTCTCCAACGAATGCGCGACCCATGTAGGGTGGGCATTGCCCACCATGAACTCACGGCGGGCAACGCCCACCCTACGCGCCTGTTGGTCGCTTTCGGATGGCCTCGGTGATGGCTCGTGCGCGGGGGCGGCGCGCGTCGATTCGTCGGCGAGGCAGTCGAAGGCGCGGCCAAAAAGCGTCAGCACGCGGCGGGCCGGCCCGCTCGCCGCGATGCCGCAGTTGCTGCTCTTCGTGAATCGCCAGGCCGAAATCGACGACGTGCGGGCGGCGCGCCTTGTCGAGCAGAATATTGGCCGGCTTCAAATCGCGATGCACCAGCCCTTCTTTGTGCGCATAGTGAACCGCCTCGGCCACGTCTTCGATCCACCGCGCGGCACGCTCGAAAGCGGGCCGGGCGGCGGCCAATTCGTCGGCCAGGGAGCCGCCCTCGATGTGCTCCATCACCACGAAGCAGCGGCCGTCGTCGAGCCGGCCGACGTCGTGAATGGTGACGATGGCGGGGTGCTTGAGCGCGGCGGCGATACGGGCCTCACGCAGAAACTCCGCCACGCTTTCGTCCGAGGTGAGCCGATCGCGGCGCGGCAGCTTGATGGCCACCTGCCGCCGCGATGCGGGCGGCCAGCCTTAATTCAATCCACACAACTGCTTACCCGCCCAGCCCGATCCTTCCCTCCGGCTGGGCGCTATCAGGCGTGTCGGGCATGCGATCGGTCGTCGGTCGTGGCGCCGGTGGCACCGTCGGCCGTGGCGCGGCGCCGCCGAGACGGCCGGCTTGAACCTGGCAGGCGAACGCCTTGCACTCGTGCATGCTCACGTTGGCGTCGGCCAGAATCGCCGTCAGGTCGTTGGCGTTGCCCCCCACGCATTCGCCTGCGAAGGCCCAATGAAACGGCAGGCCAATCTGATGCATCACACGACTGTCAATGAGCAAGGGCCGCAGCCGCCGTGTTACCATCGCACGGGCCTCGATCCGCCCGCGCGCCGACTCAACCGTCAGCCAATCGCCATGAACGATGCCGCGCTCCGCCGCCAACTCGTGGCTCAACTCCACGAACATTTCCGGCTGTAACTCGTTCAGCCAACTATTAAAGCGGCTCATCGGCCCGCTTAAATAATGCTCGGTCAGGCGAAAGGTCGTGGCCACCACGGGATACTCAGCCGTTGGAGTGTGCGCCAGCGCGTTGAGCGGCCCCTCGAAAAAGCGCACAGTCGGGCTGCAAGCCTGCTTGGGATAAAGCAAGTTGCCCACGGGCGATTCCACCGGCTCGTAGTGCGCCGGCAAAGGGCCGTCTTTGATGGAACTGGGGGCGTACAACCAGCCCAGGCCATCGGGCTTCATGATAAACGGGTGCGCGCCGCCGATGGCCGCCATGCCGGTCGCGCCCGGCGGCGGGGTGTAATCGGGCGGCTTGTCCAGCTCGAAATCCGGCACGTCCAGCCCGGTCCAAAGGCGCTCGTCGGCATTCCACCAGACGAGCTTTTTACGCTCCGACCACGGCCGGCCTTCAGGATCGGCCGAGGCGCGGTTGTATAAAATCCGCCGATTGTTCGGCCAGGCATAACCCCATTGCGGCTGGAAGGGATTGTCGGTGATGTTACGCTCGCGCGCGCGATTGCGGCCCGGTTCAGGAAAGACACCGCTATAAATCCAGCAGCCGCAGGCGGTCGTGCCGTCGTCCTTTAACTCGGCAAAGCCGCTGAGCAGGCGAGGCCGCCCGCTGCTCGGGTCGAGCTCGTTTAGCCTGTGGCCGTTGATCTCCTGGAGAACTTTTTCCAGATCAGGCTCGTCCGCGATGCGGCTAACCGTGCCGTCGGGCAAACGCGGCGGTTCGTCAAAGTCGTAATCCCAGGTGAGGTGCGACAGCGGCTGATCGCGCGGGTCGGTCGAGCCGGCGTAAAGCCGCTTGAGACGCCGGCCAAGGTGGTAGATGAACCAGGCGTCGGAGCGGCTGTCGCCAAGCGGGTCGATGGCCTTGTCGTGCCATTGAATCAGCCGCTGCGTGTTGGTCAAACTCCCTTCCTTTTCCGGCGCGGCCGCGGCGGGCAGAAAGAAAACCTCGGTCTTGATGTCCGCCGGCGGCGGCCCGGCGGGGTCGTTCTTCCAAAACGTGGCGGTCTCCGTCTCGAACCAATCAACGACCACCAACCAATCGAGCTTGCGCAGGCCGGCGCGGTGCAATGCCGCGTTGGGACCGCCGCCGCCGGGGTTCTGGCCGAAAAGAAAATAGCCCTGCACTCCGCCCTTGGCCATGCGGTCGAAATACGCGAGCTGCGAGTAATCGCCGTCGACGCGCGGCAACCAAGAGAAACCAAAATCGTTGTCCGGCGTGGCCGCCTCGCCGTACCAGGCCTTGAGCAGGCTGACGATAAACTTGTCGAAGTTCGACCAATAGCCAGTGAGCGGCCGCTGCCGCTCGATGTAAGCACGCAGACTCTCGCATTCACGATCAGCGGCCGGTTGCGGCAGATAGCCGGGCAAGAGGTCGTAAAGTGTGGCGATGTCGGTCGCGCCTTGAATGGTGGAATGGCCGCGCAAGGCCATGATGCCGCCGCCGGGCCGGCCCATGTTGCCCAGCAACAGTTGTAAAATGCCGGCCGTGCGAATCACCTGCACGCCGGTGGTGTGCTGCGTCCAGCCCAAGGCATACGCGATGCAGGTCGTTCGCTCGCGGCCGGAGTTGTCGCACAGCAACTCCGCCACACGCAGGAATTCCGCCGGCGAGCAGCCGCATACTTGCGACACGGCTTCCGGCGTGTAGCGGGCGAAGTGCCGCCGCAAAATCTGCATCACCGAGCGCGGATGTTGCAGGGTCGAGTCGCGGCGCACGCCGTCATCGCCCTCCGGCGATTGTTCATAGCCCCAGCGGCCTTGTTTGGCGTCGTAAGCGTCGCCGTGCTGATCCAACCCGCTGAACAGGCCGGCTAAATCTTCGGTGTCCTGAAAGCCTTCGTCGATGATGTTGGCGGCGTTGGTGTAGGCCAGCACGTATTCATGAAACCAGCGGTCGTTGGTCAGCACGTAATTCACCAGCCCGCCAAGAAAGGCGATGTCGCTGCCGGCGCGAATACCGACATACAAATCGCAAACGGCCG
This sequence comes from Pirellulales bacterium, assembly GCA_036379555.1. Taxonomy (GTDB): domain Bacteria; phylum Planctomycetota; class Planctomycetia; order Pirellulales; family JAICIG01; genus DASSFG01. The sequence continues at coordinate 11,183 of DASVGM010000211.1, forward strand.
ACATGCGCGTGAAACGCGGATCGACGTGAATCAGCGTCGCGCCCCGCTCTTTGGCCTTCATGGGCCAACGAAAGCCCACCGGCTGGGCTTCGGCCATGTTCGATCCCATGAACAAGACGCAATCGCTGTTGGCCATGTCTTGCTGATAATTGGTGGCCGCGCCGCGGCCGAACGAAGCGCCCAGACCGGGCACGCTGGCGCTGTGTCATATTCGCGCCTGATTCTCGATCGACACCACGCCCAGCCCGCCGCCGAACAGTTTTTTGATGAGGTAGTTTTCCTCATTGTCGATCGTCGCCCCGCCCAGCGTGCCGATGGAACGCACGGAGTTGAGCAAGCGGCCTTGTTCGTCGCGCGCGGTAAAGTCTTCATCACGGGCGGCCTTGACGCGCCGGGCGATCTGGTCGAGCGCCCAATCGAGCGTTTTGGTCTCCCAGCGGTCGGAGTTGGGCGCGCGGTAGAGCACGCTCAGCACGCGATGTGGGTTGACGGCAAGCTGAAAGGCGTTGGCCCCTTTCGGGCAGAGCGCCCCCTCGCTGATCGGACTCTCGGAATTGCCTTCAATGTCGACAAGTTGACCTTGTTTGGCATAGATCAATTGCCCGCAGCCGACGGCGCAATAGGGGCAAACGCTCTGGGTGACGGTCGCTCCGCGCAGCCGCGATGCCTTGGCCAGCGTTTGCGCGCTGAACGGTTCGCGCGCGGTGGCGGGATGTTTGGTCAACGGAAAGCGGAACATGGTGAATCCAATCGCGATGGTATACTACCAGCGAGCAGTATAGCGGTGCGACGGGCGGCCTGTGAAGCGAGTTGCCTAGCGCCTTGTCCAGACTCAATTTTCGGGTGCCGCGTGGCGGTCGCAGTGTAGGATGGGCTTCCTAGCCCGTCACTGGCCTGCGCAAAATCGGTTGTTGTGGCGCGACTTGCTTGATACTAGATTTATTCCGCCACGATCGGGGCTTGCCCCAATACCGTTGAATTAAGGGACGCCGCCAAGCCGTTATCGCACAATCTGGGAAACCTGGATATGAGCAGGTAACGCCTTTTGTCATCCGTTGGCCCTTAATTCAACGGTATTGGGG
>DASVGM010000212.1:0-7456 GCA_036379555.1 Pirellulales bacterium
CTACGCAGAATCGGTTGTCGCGCCCCGACTTGTTTGAGACTAGATTCATTCCGCCACGATTGGGGCTTGCCCCCGTCGAGCGCTGACTGACTGGCTAGATGAACGGTGCCGAACGCGTCCTCGTTTTCGCGTTGCATCCGCTGCCTTCGGCGGCGGATGCAACGCGAAAACGGAAAGAATCTGCCGGGGGCGCGTTCGTTCTAGCCCGTCAGTCAGCGCTCCCACCGGGGCAAGCCCGGCGGTGGCGGCGCGGAACAAATCGGGTGTGGAATCTCAACTCACGATCGCGTTAAAGTCGGGCATTTTGCATAGGCCAGTGGCATCCTAAGCCGGATTATTCATCGGCCCGTAGCCGACTTCGTGAGAAGTCGGGGCGTGGTCGCAGGTTACGGCCACAATTCTCACGAATTCCGCTACGCAATGTACGCCGCCACTACCGGGGTCGATGAATCATCCGGGGGCTAAGCGTCAATCGAACCACGAAGCATCCGCTTGAATCCGATCGGCGAGATCCTTTCCCTGCAGGTGCCTCGCCAGCTTACGGAAGTGCCGAATCATGGCGTGGCGATCGTCCAGCTCAACGCGGGTGATTTCAATCACCTGGTAGCCGTTGTTCCGCAGCCAACCGCGAATTTCCCGGTCGCGAGCGGCCATGGCGGGGTCGCCGTGAAGGGCGGCGCTCATGCCGTCCAGATAGATGCAAACGCCCTTGTCGTCCGCATCGTCGGCGTCGCCGACGAAGTACACGTCCGGCGTTGTGCCGCCGATCAAAGGGTCGAGCAGGAGCGGTTGCTTGAAGCGAATCTGGTTCTGAAAGCTGCCCGAGGTAAAACCGGCCGCCGCCAGCAGATGCTTGAGCCTGGTTTCTCCATCGTTCACCGGCTGGGCGGCGCTGTCGCCCGTCTGCGGCGCGGTCTGCGTCGCCGGAATCGCATGCTCTGGCTTCAATTCATCGCCCCAAGCGTTGAACGCTTCCAGCGCGGCGTGACGGTCGAGGTATTTGTGGTAGAACCCGTTGCGAAACGTCTGCAAGCAATCGATGCAAGAAGTGTCGCAGGCCGACGGACAGCCCGCCGCGATTTCCCGCGCCACCTGGACGATTCGTTTGAAGTTGGCGCGCAACTGTTCCAGCAAGCCCGATCCGCCGGGCATCGGATCCCAGAGCACGCCGTCGACCTCGTCGCGGTCCACGTGCCCAATCACCAGAATTTGCAGATCCTCCAGGTGCATGTCGATGAATTGCGCCGCCGCCATGCGCAGCGACTCCAGAACGCTGTAGGCCACGCTTGCGTTGGCGCAGGCCGGCAACGAGAGGCAATCGGCCACGATGTCGGCGAAGAAGCCGAGCGCGGCCGGCCTGCGACCGCAGCGCCGTTCATGGTCTTCGCGGAAGTGATCGAGTTGCGCCTCCGACGCCAACGGTGAGACGCTTTGCCCGCAGATCGCGCAAACCGGATAGCCAAGTTCGGGCGTGTCTTGCTCCACGAGCGACGAGGCGCCGACGTTGACCAACCGCAGATGCACCCCGCGGCGCAGAGACAATTGGCGCTCGCCCCAGCCATACATCTGGCCGCCATTGTGCCGGCCATGCTCGCGCCCATAGGTCGCCACCGACATCTGGAAGCGAGTTTCCTCCTCGTCGGAAATCTGCGATTGGTGCAGCAAATCGACGTCGCATACCCCAATGGCCGGCAGCGTGCCGGAAGTGAGCGAGCCGGCGTTTTGGCCGGCGCTGGTTTCACAGATCGCTTCCCGTTCCACGTTCACCTCAAACAAGGGCGTCTCGCCCTGCTCGCCCTCCAGGTCGCGATGAAAACGACGCGCCACAAAGCGATGGCCGTTGGCATAGATCAGGTTGCCCGGCACGTACTCCCGAAGGGCGACGCTCGGCGGGCGCGGCAGGTCGAAATCCATGCTGCCCAAATGCCAGTAGGGAACTTCCGCCATGGCCACCACCGAACCCGTGTCCAAGCCATAGCCGGGCAGAAAGCCTTCGGCGGCCAGCACGCCAAAGGTGCTGATGTCATCGACGCCTTCGGCTTCGCGCCGCCGTTTGGGTTGAACGCCTTTGAGCTTTTTGATCAGCCGATCGCAACGTCGGAAGTGAGCTTCATCTTCGGCGTCGAGCGTGGCCTGCCCCTCGCGCACCTTGTTCAACCGCTGGACTTCGCGAACGGCCCACAGCAACCGCCGCCTGAGGCGCGCCAAGAGGCCGCCTAAGACCTCGGCCATAAGGTCGATATGCCCCTCCAGCGCCTGCTCCTTGGTTACGTCGCCGTCGGCGGCGGGCCAGCCCTGTTGAAAAATGCCCTCCACGTACCGCTTCAGGTCCGCCCTGTGACGAGCGATCAGGCTGGCCAACGGCGCCAGATCAAATGGCGCCGCGCGCAACTGGCCGGTCGTCTCGAAGAGATACGAGGAAATGCGTCCGGGAAACACCGCCGCCAAAACCGCCTTTGTCTCGTCGCGTTCCGCCGGCGAAAGCGAGGCGTCGCGCGCGAGTTGATTCAGCCGCGTGATGATGGCGGCATGCGCGTGCTTGGCGACCATCAAGTCGTTGCGCAGGTTGAAGGCCGGCGGATCGACGCGCCCGGCGAGCATTTTCGGCGGCTCGTTAAAGTAGGCGCGGTCGTGCGAGGTCGGCCGGCAGTAGGTCAAATTGACCGCCATCCGGTGCCGGCGGCCGGCGCGGCCCGCCCGCTGCCAGTAGTTGGCCGGCAGCGGGGGAACATTGCGCAACAGCACCGCATCCAACGCGCCGATGTCGACGCCCAGCTCCAGCGTCTGCGTGCAGACCAAGGCGTTCACCGCGTCGCCGCTCCCCTTGAACAGGTTTTCGATGCGTTCGCGCTGCTCCTGCGGAACCATCGCCGTGTGTTCCTCCGGCCGCAGCATTTCATAGCGCTCGTCGAGCAATTGAAGGTTGTAGTTGTCGGGGTCTTCGCCGACGAACTCCAACTCTCCGTCGCACTGCCAGGCCAGGCAGCGATTGCCCGGCGTGCGCCGCATGACCTTGCGGCGGCAGCGCTGGCAGCGGTAATGGCCGTGATTCTCGCTCAACAAGAGCTTGGACGAGTCGATCTGATACACGCCGCTGCAATTGGGCAGCGCGCGGTCTTTGCTCCCCTTGAGCGTCACCGGCGCCAGCAGCGGCAGTTCGCCCTGCGTCAAATACCGCCATAGCTCCTCCAAAAAGCCGGGTACGTCGTCGGCCGCCACGCCCCATTTCTTGGCGATCTGTTGCACGAGCGTGGCGCGGGCGCCGATCCACTGAGAGACGCGGGCCTTGTCATCGTCGCTGGCGGCGCGGAGCTTCATGCCTTTCGGGCCGGGCATCACCGGCAAATAGCCGCGTTGAATTTCACGGTCGCCCTCGTGCCAAAATCGCGAAAAAATCGCCCGCCGCGAGTCGTACAACAGTCGGCGGCGACGCAGGTGATCGACGAGCGCCGCGATGCCGCCGAGCAATTCGTCGGCCGGCAGCTTCAGCTTGTTCGACCAGCTTTGCACGAAAGGCGCCGAGGCCTCCAGCCCGCGATAGGTCACTTTCATCCGGCCCCACGGCTCCAGGCCGATCTGTTGATTGGCCGCCATCGTCACCTCGCGCAGCACCTGAATGCGCAAAAAATGCAGCCGCTCGTCTTCGTGCATGCCGCCGGTCCCCTCCTTGGGCACCGCGCGCCAGACTTCCGGTATCAGCGAGCGCGAGAGCACGTCGCTGGCCTCCAGTTGCTGGCTGATCCTGGCGGTCATGTCGCCAATGCTGACCGCGGCCCCGCGCATGGCTTCGGCCATCAGGCTGCGCAGGCGGAAACGCCGGGCATGGTCTTTCATCCAGCCGGCCTGAAAGGCCGCGTCTTGCCGGTTGTCGGCGAAGACCAGCAAACGCTTGCGCTCGGCGTGCTGCACCATGTCCTGCGCCAAGACATGCACGTCAGAGACATTGACCGCGCGCACTTCGCGAATCGGCTCGCGAAACCGCCGCCCCAGCCGTTTGCCTCGCGCCCCGCACGACAGGCAACTGCTCAAGTTGCCCGGCTGCTTGGCCGTCTCGCGGATGGCGTACAGTTTGACCGGACTGCTGACGCCGCCGCAGGCGAAACAACGGCCGAACTCCTCGGGCGCCGCCGCGCCGCAGCTCCGGCAAAAATAGAGCGTTGCCGTGCGCTGGGCTTCATCGAGGTCGCTCTCGTCATCCTGGCTGAGAATGCGGTCGACGAGCACCACGCGATCGCCCCCGTTGTTCTTATCGAGGGCTTCCCAGTAGGCGCCGCCGCCGTCGGCAAGTTGCCCCCCTTCGGGCTTCTGCTTGGTGAAATGATAATCCTTGAGGTGGCTGGCGTAGTAATGCTGGCCGCAGGTAGTGCAGGTGAAAACCTTGGGCCGCCAGGCGCGATCGGGGTCGGGGCCGCGCTGGAGCTCTTCTTCGCCGCTCAACCAGAGTTTCGGTTCGTTGTCGGCGGGAAACGTCACCACGGCGCCGCTGATGCCGCGCAGAAAGCCGTGTACGACCGGACGCAGCAACGGCCTGCCCCCTTTGAGCGACGCGGCGCCCAAGGTCAGGTAGGCCAGCAATTCTTCTTCGGCCACCTTTCTGCCCACGGCTTTTTCCAGCTCGCCCATGAGCAGATACAACTCGCGCGGCCGATCGAGCGAAAGACGAATCTGAGCGGCCAGCTCGTTGGCGCGCAGGGCGTCGAACAAGGCTTCCTTCCACTGGCCCGCGGCGAGCGGCCGGCCGGTGAGCCGCTGATAGGCGTCGCGCACCGCGGCGTCGGCGTTTTCGGCATCGACGGCCGCCAGGGCTTGATCGAGCAAAGTGCGCGGTTCACCGGCCGGCGGCGGAGGGGTGAAGTTGGGCGACCAGGCGTCTTCGTGATATTCCTCATGCACGGTCGCCACGCTCTCGGCGGGTACGCCGAAAAACCGTCCGGCGAACGAGCGCGCCGCGTCGGGGTCTTGCTGGTCGACGATCGTGGCCGAGGTCGCCACGCAGGTCGTTTGATCGACATCTTTGCCGCAAAACCGCCGCAGCCGGCGAATCAGGCAGGCCGTCTCCGCGCCGCCGGCGCCGGTGAACGTGTGGGCCTCGTCGAAAACCAAAAAATCGAGCCGGGCGTCGCCGAACAGCTCGACGTCCACCTGCCGCGTCAGCAGTAGTTCGAGCTGTTTGACGTTGGTCAGCAACAGCCGCGGCCGGCCGCCGGGCGTCCGCATCCGCTCGCGCGAGCAAACCTCTTCGGCCGGGTGAACGGCGTCGGGACGGCCGGCGTCGCGATAGGTCTTGAGAACGGCTTCGTAGTCAGCCTTGCTTTGGCCCGCGGCAAGCCGCCGGCCGGTGACATCGCGCTCGTGTTCCGGCGTCTTGCCGACGTACATGCCAAACGAAATCCCGCTGCCGGCCAGCAACGAGCGCAGGCGGTCCAACTGGTCTTCGGCCAGGGCGTTCATGGGATAGACGATCACGGCGCAAATTCCCGGCGGCGCGTCGGCGTCTTTCAGCTCGAGGCACTTGCTGATGATCGGGTACAGAAAGCACTCGGTCTTTCCTGATCCGGTGCCCGTGCTCACCAGCGTCGTTTGGCGGTCGCGGATGGCACGGATGGCCCGCTCCTGGTGTCCATAGACGCGCGCGATGTCGGGCGGAACGATATGCCGTATATGCGGATGCAAGACGCCTTGTTCGATCAGGTCGCCGATGGTGGCGCCTTCGCGAAAGCCGCGCGACAGGCTGATGTAAGGCCCGCGCAATAGCGGCGTGCGGCGCACCTTGTCGAGCGAGAGCAGGTCGCGCATTTGCGCATGCAGCCGCGGATCGGAAAAGGGGTACGCCGCAAGTTGGTACTTGAGGAAGCTGCGGACGATTTTTTCGGTGTAGACGATGGGGTTGATGGCCATAGGCATCCAGCGTAACGCGGCGGCGCGCGGGGTTCAATCTTCCTGAAGTTTGCCAGGCGACTGGCTTGGACTGTTTTCCGCCCGTTCGCCGCGCGCGGGCGCCATCGGCTTTTGCAAATTTGCAAAAGCCGCCCGAACACGGAGGATCTTACAATCAACCCACCCATGATGGTTAGAACTTTGTAGCCCGGTACGGGCGTCATTCGATAGCCCAGGGTGCAGCGCAGCGGAACCCTGGGTTGCGAGGCGGTAGAATCAAGGTAGCCCTGAAAGGGCGTCATTCCGCCGATCGTCGCGTTCGATGCCGCGCGGTCGCCACATTCACAATTTTGCCATGTCGTAAGAGCACCAGGTGAACCATGCCACAATCGTTGTCGGATGTTTTGATCCACGTCGTCTTCAGCACGAAAAGCCGCGTCCCCTATCTGAAATCACCCGAGGTGCGCGAGCACTTGAACGGTTTCATGGTGGGCACCCTCAAGAAGATTGAATGCCCCTCGTTGATCACGCGCAGCGTCGACGACCATCTTCACACGCTTTGTCAATTGTCGCGCACCGTGTCGATCGCCGAGTTGATCAAACACATGAAGGTCACGTCGTCGGCGTGGCTGAAAGACCAGGCGCCGGAGCTGCGCGATTTCCATTGGCAGGCGGGCTACGGGGCCTTTTCCGTGAGTCAGTCCATGAAGACCCCGGTGACGCGTTACATCGCGAACCAAGAGGAACACCACCGCACACGGACGTTCCAGGACGAGTTTCGTTTGTTGCTCAAGCGCCACGGCATCGAGTTTGACGAGCGTTATGTCTGGGATTGACGTAGCCCGGTACGGGCGTCATTCCCCAAATACCAATGTCCGTCGGCGCGCGTTGACCGTCGCGCCGCGCCGATATCGGACGGTTGGGTCGGGTTGGCGACGGTTTGCGGCGCGCGTGGTGTCGCGGCGCATTGGGGAATGACGCCCCGTTGGGGCTAACGATTCAAATTCGGCGATATACCCAGGGTTCCGCTGCGCTGCACCCTGGGCTATCGAATACGACCCCGTTGGGGTCGGCGGGCGTCAGCCCGCGTTATTCCCCGCCGTCCGTATCAAACAACGCGAGGGGTTCGGTTTCAAGAATTTAGCCCGGTACGGGCGTCATTCGATAGCCCAGGGTGCAGCGCAGCGGAACCCTGGGTTGCGTGTCGATGCACAACAGGGTAGCCCTGAAAGGGCGTCATTCCCCGCCATCGCTATCGAACAACGGCAACGATTCGGTTTCAAAGAGTTGGCCGCGATGGTCGGCCGGCGGGGCCGGCGGCGCGCCGGAGAGTTCGGCGAGCAGGGCGGCGTAGCCGGCGGCGCCGAGCAGGTTGCGGGCGTGAAGATGACACTCGCGCCACGATTCCTCGGCCGATTGGGCCAGTTGCCAGTCGTAAAAGCGCGGGCCAAAACAGGCGCGCACCGGTTGCGGCTCGCGGGCCCGCGCGTCGTGACCGAGGCCATAATCGGCCAACCGCAAGGTTTCCGGCAACAGCCACCCCTGGCCCTCGTTCTGCCCGCAAAAAGCCTCCATCCCC
>DASVGM010000213.1:0-15244 GCA_036379555.1 Pirellulales bacterium
AGCGCAGCGGAACCCTGGGTTTGCGATCGCGAAGAATCAACGTAGCCCTGAAAGGGCCTCATTCCGCCGGCGTCGGTCAAACATCGCGCCGCGCGTGATTGGCCGCTGGCCGGCGACGCATGCGCTCGATGTTGGTTCGATGGCGGAGCGTGAGGGCGCCGCGGGGAATGGCGCCCCGTTGGGGCTGACAATTTCAAATTCGGCGATGAACCCAGGGTTCCGCTGCGCTGCACCCTGGGCTATCGAATGACGCCCGTACCGGGCTACGCGCACGCGGCGCGCCGTGTCCGCCACAACAATCAATCCCGAACGTAGCGCTCGTCAAATTGAATTCTGTGACGTTCGAGCAGCAAACGAAACTCTTCCTGAAACGTCCGCGTGCGATGGTGCTCCTCCTGGTTTGCGAAGTATCGTGTCACATGTGGTTTTGCCTGCGCGAGACCCGCGGCGCGCTGCGGATCATCCCCCACATGAGGGATGACTGGCAGCGCGCTGCCAGTCTACCGTGGCGATGAATCGCGGAACGTGGCATGCTAATCCATCCACGAGCCCCATCCGGCTCCTCGCCTGGAATGTCACGAGATTAAGCTTTGATGCCACCCGCTTGCCGGGTGGAGATTCCCGTTGGCTGTCTACAATCGGGCGTTGCTCGCGCCCCTTTCCCCGATTTTGCCCCGCTTGGCCGCCTACGGCGGCCAAGCGGGGCAAGATCGGGAGGGAAGGGAAAGCCGCGTTTTTAGACAGCCAACGTGAAAACTCCCTCGGGCAAGCCGAGGGCATCGTCCGCCAGCGTTGCTGAATGTCGAGTTGTTGCTTAATCTCGTGACATTACAGCTTGCCTGGATGGGGCCTTTGCCACCGCGCGCGTGGGAAACAACGGCGGCTGGCTGACGAGTTCCGTGACAAGCTCCTTGAGGGTAGCATTACTGACTGTCCCGCGCGGCCTTCGTTGCCGATGACGTCCGCGCGTGGATCAACCAAGCCGCGCCGTGATTGGATGGGAAAGGAGAGCAAGCAATGGCCAGAGGCTTTTACAGTGTGGTGCAGTATTGCCCCGATCGGTTTCGCGCCGAAGCATTAAACGTCGGGCTGGTGCTATTGTGCGTTGATCCTCACGCGCTGCGCGTGAGGATGACCGACAACTACGACCGCGCACGCAAGCTCTTTGCGATTGGCAAATCGGATCTTAAGAATTTGAAGTTCTCAACACAGGGCCTCACGAGCAGGATCGAAAACAGCGCGGACGAACTGCGAACGCCAGAAGACCTCTCGGCGTTCGCCGCGTCGCGGGCGAACGACTTGCGCCTGACCGAGCCGCGATTGGCCAAGCTGGGGAATTTCGACGATGACTTTGAACGGTTGTTCGCGCAGCTTGTCGAGCGGCCTCCGACCGCCACGCCGCTTGGCCGCCGAAGGCGGCCAGGGTAGAGTAAGACTAACGAACTGGTATTCCCACGGCCGTAGAAGAGAAGGAGCCAAGCGTGAATGTGTTTCGTGGCACGGTACACGGCAAAACAATTGAACTGGAACGCGAATCAGGTTTGCCCGACGGTGAATCGGTGACCGTCGTGGTTCAGGCCGGGACGCGTAAGCGGTTGCCCCTCGGCGAGGGAATCCGTCGCTCCGCGGGAGGTTGGTCTGACGATGCCGCGGGGTTGGATGCCTTTCTTGAGTGGAACCACGAGCAGCGCAAGCCATGACCGACCTCGACCAAAAACAACTCGGCAAAACCCTCTGGAACATCGCCGACACGCTGCGCGGCGCCATGAACGCGGACGATTTTCGCGATTACATGCTCTCGTTCCTCTTCCTCCGCTACCTCTCCGACAACTACGAAGCCGCCGCCAAGAAGGAACTGGGGGCCGATTACCCCGACGCCAACGCCATCGACAACGGCGGAAAAACGCCCCTCGCGCTTTGGTACGCCGACAACAACCCGCGCGACGTGGCCGTGTTTGAAAAGCAGATGCGCCGCAAGGTGCATTACGTCGTCAAGCCCGACTACCTCTGGGGAAGCGTCGTCCATCTGGCCAAGACCCAGCACACGGAACTGCTCGACACGCTGCAAAAGGGGTTCAAGTTCATCGAGGAAGAGTCGTTCTCCAGCAATTTTCAAGGGCTGTTCTCGGAAATCAATCTCGTCTCCGACAAACTGGGCCGCAAATACGACGACCGCAACGCCAAGCTCTGCTCGATCATCAGCGAGATCGCGCGGGGCATGTCGCTCTTTTCGTCCAACGGCGACACGCTGGGCGACGCTTATGAATACCTGATCGGCCAGTTCGCGGCCGGTTCGGGCAAGAAGGCCGGCGAGTTCTACACGCCGCAGCAAATATCGAGCGTTCTCTCCGGCATCGTCACGCTCGACAGCCAAGAACCCAAGACCGGCCGGCGAAAAAAGCTCAACGCCGTCTTCGATTTCGCCTGTGGCTCAGGTTCGCTCTTGCTCAACGTGCGGCGCCGTATGATCGAATCGGGCGGAGCCATCGGCAAAATCTTTGGCATGGAAAAGAACATCACCACCTACAACCTGTGCCGCATGAACATGCTGCTGCACGGGGTGAAGGACACCGAATTTGAAATCTACCACGGCGACACGCTGACCAACGACTGGGACCACCTGCGCGAGACAAACCCCGCCAAAAAGCCCGCCTTTGACGCCGTGGTGGCCAATCCGCCGTTCAGCTATCGCTGGACGCCGGGCGAGCCGATGAGCGAAGGGCAAGCGGCAAAACCAGCTTACCGACGAGCACATCGCGCGCATCATCGAGACCTATCAAAAACGGCCCGCCAAGCCGATTGAGCGCTACGCCCGCCGCGTGAAGATGAAAGAGATCGAGGCCAACGAGTTCAACCTCAACATTTCGCGTTATGTGAGCACGGCGGAAGCGGAGCAAGAGATCGACCTCGCGGCAACGCATCGCGAAATGGTCGAAATCGAGGCGTCGATTCAGAAGGCGACCGCCCGGCACAATGAGTTTCTGCAAGAGCTTGGTCTGCCCCCGCTGCCGTAAGCTGGTTCATCCATATCTTGCGCGCCCCTTCCGCGAATCAACGCTGCTAATTTGGCGCCGACCCCGGTACGGTTTCACTCCGTGCGGTTCCGTTGCGTCGGCCGCGCCGCCGAGTCGAGTGCGGCGGCGCCGGACGGAACCAGATCAGCGGCGCGGCGTCGAATCGTCCCAGTGCCAGCGGTAGCTGGCCAGACCCTGGTGGATGCGCTCCAGCGGTTGCAAGAGATGCCGCGCGTACGACGAGTCCGACCGCTGCGTTTCCACCACGCGCCGCAGTTCGGCAATCGCCAGGTGAAGCAGTTGCCCGAAGCGGCTGAGGGGTTCGTCGGCGACTTCGGCCCGCGGCACGGAACCGTCGGTCTTCTCCGCGCCGCCTTCCCCGCGGCCGTTGGCAGCGTCAAGCGATGTGGCGGGGTCGGCGAGCTTGCGCCGCTCGGCTGACCGGCCTGTGTTGAGTCGGCCATCGGCGTTGGGCTTGCCGCGTATCAAGCGCAGCGCTTCGGTGTAGGTGAGATCAACAATAGATTGTTGATCACCCCCTAACTGGGGCCAGAGGGTGGCGAGCCGCATATAGCCGCGGGCGGTACCGGCCGAAGGGCGAAAGTTGGCGATCCGCCATTTCGTCCACCGTCCTTCGGGGCAGAGAGCCTTGGCTTCCAAGAGCGCCTGCCCCGCCTCCAACGCATGGGCCAGCGCCTGCCGCATGCTCGCTTGAAAGTTCTCGTGCGCCCGCATGGCCCGTTGGGCCAACTGTTCGAGCTTTCGCTCGGCATCGTCCGGCCGGCCTTGTCCGCTCAGGGTGAGATCGTGATTCATGCTGGTACTCCTTGAAATAGGGTTCATTAGCCTCTGGTTACACAAACCAAAAGTATTCAAACGATCAAGTGTACGTAAATCCATTTTCGTTACAAGTACCCGGCCAAGAATTTTTTTCGTTGACTCTATCCGGCTGGTTCGCCAGAATCAGCGCTGTCGTTTTGGCGGCGCGGACAGCTTGTGTCAATCGCCGCTTGATGAATCATGGGCGCCTTTACAAATGAGGAACGTCTGATGCCAACGGACCCTGGTTCGGCGATTGAAAGCGCGAGAGAGCTTCTGCCCGCGTGGTGCGCGTGGGGCGCGATCGTTATTTGGCCTGCCCTGGCGACCGTCACTTCGTCGCTCGCCGCCGGGCTGGGGGCGATCATCGGCGGCATTCCTGTTTGGCGATTGCGGCAGGACGCGCCGTGGACCGAGCGTGCTCGTGCGAGTTACCCGGTTCGCGCGGTGGTGGGAACGAGTACGATCGTTGTGCCGATGCTGCTGGGCATGTTCGCGGGAATGTTCTGGGGCAGAATTTGGCTCGTTTCACGCGGCGCGTTGGTGATCTTGACCGCGCTCGCCGCGTTTGTGCCGGCGTGGCTCATTTCGGTAGCGCTGGCTCGCCGGATCTTCGGACGCGAGTTCATAACCCGTCGCAGAGCGGTCGGGCAACTGGCGTTTTTGTATCTGCTTTCGGTCCCGCACCTCATTCTGGCGCTTTTACTGGCGGCGGTGCTGCCGACTCAGATGACCCCCACCGCCGTCATCATGATCTGCCTCTGCGTCGCGGCGATCCTATGTTGCCTGCTTGGCGGCGGCGCCGCTTTGGCGCGGCGACTTGGCCTACTGCGGAGCGTGTCTCCGGACGTCGCCGCCACTGTCGCGCGCGCCGGTGAAAAAGCCGGCATCGTTCCGCGCGGCGTTTACCGCCTCGACTGCGCGATGTCCAATGCTTTTGCCCTCTGGGCCAGCGGCGAGATCGCATTTAGCGACATGCTTTTGGGCGAGACGAACGCGGCGGAACTGGAGGCCATTACCATGCACGAACTGGCGCACCTCACCGAGTCGCGAGCTTCGAGAATCGCACGGCTGGCCGCCTGTCTTTGTATCGTGCCGTTGGCCGCCGCCGCGCCGATTATCGGCTCGTATGGCGTTGAGGCTTACCTGGCGGCGGTGGCGTTTGTCTTTGTCGGGTCGCTTCTGATCCAGCGCCTCGCGCGCCGCATGGAGGAACGCGCCGATCGCCAGAGCCACGCCCAACAGAGCGACGACGGTATTTACGCGAAAGCTCTTGAGAAGCTTTACCGTACCAACTTGTCGCCCGCGGTGCTGCGCGGCAACCGGCACGTGCATCCTCACCTGTACGACCGGATGTTGGCGGCGGGCGTCGCCCCGCTCTACGATAGGCCGGCGCCCCCCTCGGCGCGCTGGCGGATGGCGGCGCTGGCGGCCACCTTCCTGCCTATCGTGGCAGTGCTCTGGACCTGGAGTGAGCTGCCCGATGTCGCGGCCGCGCATGGCGACGAAGGTCGCTTTCTTTCGGCGGCACTCGCCGCGCGCGGAGACGATCAGTGGGCGGCGTGGATCCTTTCACGTTTGGCGGCCAATTGTACAAAGCGAGGCGACATTGAGCCCGCAATACGCTATTTACAGGCCAGCACGGAGCTTAACGAGCAGTCGCTGTTTTATCCGGCGCGGCTGGCGATTGTTTTAGTGAAAGCGCGGCGCTGCACGGACGCGGAGCAAGCCCTTTCCATTGCGTTGGACCGGCTCAAGTCGCGTAAGTCGTCCACGGCGCGCCGCATTGACGAACAGGTGATCCAGCAAGCGCGCGCCGCTGTGAGGAATTGCGCGGACTGAGCAATACTCGCAGCGGCCCTGGGCCCGATCCCGTATGAAACGACGCAGTTCGTCATCCATTTTTATCAGGATGGCCCGCCAAGAAACGCCGCGCCTTGGCCTGCATGACGCCGATGATGTCGGCGGCCTCGATGCAACTCTTGTAGGCCCGTTCTTCTTCAGGCGTGAGAGTTCCAAGGTTGGCTTTGTCGGCTAAGTCATCAATGAATGCCTGAAGCGCGGGGTCCGCCCGCAATTCAACAATCCGACGCGCCAACTCGGGAGTAAAGGCGGCTGCCATTGGGTCAAGAAATCGGTCAAGATAACTGATGGTGGACATAACCTAATTATAGTCTCTCATGCGCGAAACCCAATGGCGACGGACCCCGTACATCAACCCTTAATCACCCCGACCGGCCGCATGCGGGCGACCTTTTTCGCCAGCCCGGCCTGATGCACGACATCGACCACAAGACTCACGTCTTTGTAGGCCTCATGGTCGGGCGGAAAGGCGCGCGTGGCCCCCTTGCGATGCACCCACAGGCGGCGCGTGCGGCCGCCGATCGTGTGTTCCTCAAACTTGGCGATGTTGTGAGCCACGTCGTAAACGAGGTTCATGCGCAGTTCTTCCTAGGTGTGGCTAAAGATGGACTCAAACGCCTCGCGCGCCTGCCACATCAAAAGCTGCCGATTGCACCAGGCATAATTGGCCGCCACACGCATCGCCCCCCAGATAGTGTTCGCCCTCGGAGCTTGCCACCGGCGCGCACGCCAACTGGCGGTCGGGCAACTGGATGCCATACTTCTCCGGCACGCCGCGCAACAGCCGCAGGGGTGTCGATCGCGGTTTCAAAGAGGGCCACTTTCGCGGGCCAATTTGGGCCGCGAACGCAGGCGGCGCGGGTGCCAATGCGAGCGCCCGCGAGCCGGAGCTAGGAAGCGCTTGCACCACCAACAACGCCTTAATCTACCGAGACTTGCACCATCCTTCTGGGAACCCGTTCCTGTGCCCCAGGTAACGCGCCGTGCTCACGCGGGGGTGGCTCACTTTGGCCCGCGAAACTGGTCCTCCATTTCGCCGCCACTGACACAGGGCGTCGTCGCAAACCTGGTAGCCCAGCCCGCGTGAACCGGAATGAATCATCAAACCATGTCTTTTTCCAGATGCATGGCGCGCGCCGCCTCGTCGTCGAACACCGCATCGACCACCTGCACCTCCATGAAATGGTTGCCCGAACCGAGCGTGCCGCACTGATCTTTGCCGCACTCTAGCGCCCGCTCGCTCACGTTTTCAGGCTCGGCGCCGTCGAGCCGTCCCGGGGCCTCGGTGTGATCGATAGCGCCTTGCGTGGCCAGTCCGCGCTCCAGGAGACGGCTCGGCCCGTCGGCCATCATGCGCTTCAGCTCGCGCAGTGGCATTTTTTGTTTTTGTCAACGGGGGCGCACCATCTTGTCAACGACAAGACTCTAAGCGTCAACTGACTTCACGTCCGCGATCGCTTTCAAAAAATCATGGAGCGTGTCGAAGCGTTTATCAGGATCGCGTTCCAGACAACGCATGATGGCCTGCGACAAGCGCGGCTCGATCTTGGGGCGATACTTTTCGATCGGCGTGGCGGCGTGCTCGGCGTGTTTCATGGCCACCAGCCCGTCTTCGCCGCGCGCCCAGGGCAATTGCCTGGTGCAAAGCTCGTAGCTGCTGACGCCAAAAGCGAATTGATCGAGCCGCGGACTGGTGGGCCGCCGCTTGACCAGTTCCGGCGCCATGTAGTTGGGATTGCCCGTGCGATTGCCCGGCTGCATGAACGGCGGCGTGGCCGGCACCGTCAGGCCAAAATCAATCAGTTTCAGGTTGTCTCCCTGCGTATCGACCATGAAGTTTCGCGGGCAGACGTCGCGATGAATGAAGCCGCCGTCATGCACCGCCTGCACCGCTTCGGCCGCCTGGCGGATGATCGGCAGCCGGCGCTCTTTCAAAAGGGGGCCGCGACCGATGATTAAAAGATCAAGCCCTTGGCCGTCAATGTACTCCATTACCACGAAGCGGTCGCCTTGCGCGGTAAGCCCGTGCTCAATGAGCTTGACGATGCGCGGATGATCTAAGGAGGCGAGAATCTCGCCCTCGCTTGGTTTTCGCAGGCCCTTGAAGCGGGCCTCGAAATCGGCTGTTTTTTTGCGGTCGAGAATCTTCAGACCGACGATCTTGCCGCTCTGCTTGTCGCGGGCCTTGAAGAACTTGGACATCGTGCCCGACTCGACTTCGCGCAAGGTCTCGTATTTGGCGCGCACGTCGGTGCGGCCGCCGGAAAGCATCGACTTGAATTGATCGAGCAGGCCCATTTATTTGCCGCAGTAGTCAATGGCCCGGGCGATTTCGCTTTGCAGGTCGCCGCGCCGCACAATCCGGTCGATGAAGCCGTGTTCGAGCAGAAACTCGCTGGTTTGAAACCCCTTGGGCAGCTCGATGCGAATGGTGGCCTGAATGGTGCGTGGCCCGGCGAAGCCGATGAGCGCTTTCGGCTCGGCGAAAATCAGATCACCCAACGAGGCGAAGCTGGCCGCCACGCCGCCCATCGTGGGATTGGTGAGCACCGAGATGAACAGCCCGCCGGCTTGATCGTAGCGCGCCAAGGCCGCTGAGATTTTGGCCATTTGCATCAGCGACAAGATGCCCTCGTGCATGCGGGCGCCGCCGCCCGAACCGCTGACGATAATCAAGGGCAGTTGCTGATGCGTGGCGCGCTCGACCAGGCGCGTGAGCTTTTCGCCGACGACCGAGCCCATGCTGCCCATGATGAAAGCCGAATCGGTCACGCCAAACGCCACGCGGCGGGCGCGAATCATGCCGCTGCCGGTGACGGCGGCGTCGCGCAGGCCGGTGCGGTTTTGCTCCGCCACCAGGCGCTCGGCGTAGGGTTTTTTGTCGGCGAAAACGAGCGGATCGGCCGGCAGCAACTTGGCGTCCCACTCTTCAAACGTGCCGTCGTCGAGCAACTGCCGGATGCGCTCTGGAGCGGAGACGTACCAGTGGTAATCGCACTCAGGGCAGACGCCCAGGCGTTTTTCGGCCTCCTTGCGATAAATCATCCCCTGGCAACCGGGGCAACGCCGCCACAGGCCCTCCGGCACGCCGCGTTTTTTGCGAGTCACGTTGGTTTGTCCGACCTCGACTTCAGAGCCGTTTACGGTTGCCATAATAGAATCCACCTTGACTGCTGTGGGCCATCTTAACTGGTGTGGGCCAGGCTGCGCGGCTCGACTTCAATGATTTCCCAAGTGCCGTGCTGGCCGCCCGCCCGCCATAAATCGCCCACTTCACTTTGTTCGAGATACGCCCGCACCAGGCTGGCCAAAGGCTCAGGCACAACCAGCCCCACGGTGCCGCCTTTGTGTTTCTTCAGCAACTTGGTCAAGGCCGACCGCACTCGGCAGCGGGCATTGCACACCATTTCGCCGCCGGGTGGACAGACGCTTTCGGGCTGTTCTTGCCACTGCCGATACACTTTGGGCTGCTTGCGCTTGACCTCTTCCACCAGCATGCCTTGCCAAAGGCCGTGATCCAGGTTTCGCAGGCTATCGAGCGGCTTCAATTTGACGCCCAACGTCTTGGCAATCGCCTCGGCGGTTTGCAGAGCGTGCTCTGAGTCGGACGAATAGAGAGCGTCAAGATTCATGCCGGCCAGTTCCTCACTCAGCCGGGTGGCTTCGTGGGCGCCTTCTTCGCTAAGCGGCACTTCCAACACACCCTGGATGCGACCCTGTTGCAGGTAGTCCGTCGCTCCTGGGCGAACGAGAAGAATGCGTACCATCGCTAAGTCGTATTATCCTCCACTTTAAGAATGGGCCAGGCCGGTCAGATCGGCGATCGCGGCCTGGTAATCCGGTTGCTTGAAAATGCCCGAACCAATAACCAACATTCGCGCCCCGGCGGAAACCGCTTGCGGAATCGTATGCGAATTCACGCCCCCGTCGATCTCCAACAACACGTCGTCGGGCAGGCGGTCGCGCAGCGTTCGCAGTTTGTCTAAGGCGACGGGATTGAACTCCTGCCCGCCAAAGCCGGGCATGACACTCATCACCAGCACCACGTCGCATAGGTCGAGGCAGTTGGTAATCGCCTCGACGGGCGTGGGCGGATTGATGGCCAAACCGGCGGCGGCCCCCAGGTGGCGGATTTTGTCCAGCACGGGCCGCGGATCGGCCACGGCTTCGGCGTGGATGGTCATGCCGGCGGCGCCGGCCTCAAAGTATCGCTCCACGTAGTCGCCGGGATTGGAGATCATCAAGTGAACCTCCAACGGCAGCCGCGTCATTTGCGCGAACGCCTCGACCAGCGTCAGCCCATAACTCATATTGGGCACGAAGTGTCCGTCCATGACATCCAGGTGCAAGGCATGGGCACCGGCGTCTTCCAGACGCTCGACATCTTCTTTGAGCCGCCCCCAATCGCACATGAGCATGGAGGGCATCACAGCGGGCGCGACAGCACGAATGGCGGCGAGATAATTACGGCGCGACATGGACTCAGCTAGCGAATTCGAGGCTGTCCTTGGAAACCATAGTCTTCAAAAGCCACAACGAGCAAACAACAGACCATTTTTCGGAAATCGACGGCATCCGGTACAGGCAATAGTTTCCCATTCTACCAAAGCTCCCCGGTTCAGTCTGCGCGTTTTACAATTATCTATAAGTCGTTGCCACAAAACGATTAAGGCATTTAAGTGGCTCATGGCGGGTCGTAGCCACCGGGGTGAAAGGGGTGGCAGCGGCAGATACGCGACAGCCCTCGCCACGCCCCGCGCACCGCCCCATATTTCTCGACCGCTCCAATAAAATAGTTGCTGCAGGTCGGGGTGAAGCGGCATTGTTGGCCGATGATTGGACTTAGAGTCCATTGATACACGCGCACCAACCAAATCAGCAGGCGGCCGGGCAAGCGGCTGAGCGAATCGACAATGTTTTTCATTTCTTCCGCCCCAGCTTTTTGGCGGCCCGTACCGCCAAAGACAACAGCGATGCCTTGACCGCCGAAAGCTCGGATTTTTGGCCGGCGCGTGGCGAGACCACCAGGTCGATGCCCGCCGGCAATTGGTTTCGGTGCAGGCGGAACACCTCGCGCACGATCCGCTTCCAGCGGTTGCGCGCGACGGCATTGCCAACTTTGCGAGAAACGGAGAGGCCGAGCCGGGCGCGCGGCAGTTGATTTTCACAGGCGTGGACCAGCAAAAACGCGTCGGAAACCGCCGCGCGGCGTTGATAAACGCGCTGAAAGTCGCGACCGCTGCGCAAGCGATCTTCCGCGCGAAAGCGCCGGTCGGTGACGGATGGATCAACGGTCGTCATCGGCCGGCATGTCTGGCGAAGGGTTGGGTTCAAGCGGTTTTCGATACCAGGCATCATCCTGCGGATTGCTCGGCCCGCGCCGCTGCCTGACCAAGCGTTTCACAAGGCGTCCGCCCAGTGCGATCATCACGACGAGACCAATCCCCAATAGGACAAGGGCCAGCAAAGCCACCACCGCTTTACGCACGGGCGGCGGTAATCGGTGAAGCCGCTGGCCGAAAAGGGAGGCGGCATGAGCCAAGTCGCTGAGATGGGCCATGCCGCTCATTTTACGCGCTGCTGGGAAAAGACGCTACTGTGGCGTCAACTTTGATTTTTGGGATTGTGAGCATGCAGGGTGGGCATTGCCCACCACGAGCTCATCGTGGGCAATGCCCACCCTACGGCCAGTTGGCGTTTGGATATCTACCCCAAAAAACAAGATTGACGCCACACTACTGCGTTGTCGCCTTGGGAAAGACCTTGAAAACCCTTCTAAAAACTGCCTTCCCCTACTTGCCCTGTCGATGATATCACATTAGAATCTGTTAATGAGTTTGAGACACTGTCGCAATTAGCCCTCCTCCCTCTTCCCTCCAGTGAACGAAACCATCTACGATTTAATTCCGTTGACCCAACTCGGCGTTGGCGCCACAGCCATTGTGGCCGCGGTTTTGGGTTGCGCGGACCAAGTTCATCGCTTGCATGAAATGGGGCTTTGCAGTGGGGCCGCGATCGAAATGGTGCAGCCCGGAAGTCCTTGCATATTGAGACTCGGTAGCCAGAAGCTTGGCTTCCGCGCCGATGAAGTGTTGAGCGTGCTGGTCAAGCCGGGAGTGGCCGTTTGAGCGAGCCAACACCTGCCAAGCTAGTGGAGCTTCCGGTGGGCGGGCGAGCCAGGGTCGCGCGCATTACGGGTCTTGACGATGTATGCCTGCGGTTGCTTGAGATGGGTTTAACGCCCGGCACCGAGGTGGCAATTGTGGGACAGGCGCCCTTGGGCGATCCGCTGGAGTTGGAACTGCGCGGCTACCGGCTCAGCATTCGCAAAAATGAGGCCGCGCGAGTCGAAATTGAGCCGCTGTAGAAGCGTCCGATGACCGGGCCTTGAGTCGTTCAAGCATCGGCCGGCGCGATTAACCGACACTCCCATGCCACCCACCGCCGCCGATAGCCACACGCTCTGGATCGCCCTCGTCGGCAACCCGAACACGGGCAAGTCGACGTTGTTTGGCGCGTTGGCTGGCGTTCGTCAACGAGTTGGAAATTACCCTGGCGTCACGGTCGAAAAAAAAATCGGCCAGATGAACTTTCAGGGGCGATCGCTCACGCTCATCGACCTGCCGGGCACCTACAGCTTGGCGCCGCGTTCGCCCGACGAAATGGTGGCCGTCGACGTGTTGCTGGGCCGCCGCGACGACGCCCCGGCGATTGACGCGGTGTTGTCTATTGTCGATGCCAGCAACCTGGAACGAAATCTCTACCTTGTCAGCCAGGTGCTTGAGTTGGGCCTGCCCACGGTCATCGCGCTGAACATGACGGACGTGGCGCGTCAACGCGGCGTGGCGATCGACGTGGCGCGGTTGAGCGAGCGCCTGGACGTGCCCGTCATCGAGACGCAAGCGAATAAGCGCATCGGCATCGACCAATTGGCCGGCGCCCTGGTGCGCGTGTCGGCCCAAGCGAGAAAGCCGGTGGAAACGCCGTTTCCCGAAGAGTTCAAGCAGGAAGTCAATCGGCTCGAAACGCTGCTCAATCCGGCCGGGCAGCCGGGCATTCCGCGGCCCTTGGTTGAGCGGCTATTACTCGATACTTCCGGCTACCTGGAGAAGCATCTTTTGACCAACGGCCTGGCGTCGGCGGTCACGGAGATACGCGCCGCGCGCGATCGCTTGAATCAGGCGGGCTACGGCGTGCCGGCGGTGGAGGCCCTGGTGCGCTATGGCTGGGTTGGCCAAATGCTGTCGGGGGTGGTCACGCATCCCACGGTGCGGCCGCGATCGTTGAGCGACCGCATCGACCGCTTACTGACGCACCGCGTCTGGGGCTCGCTCTTCTTCCTGCTGATGATGGTGCTCGTCTTCCAGTCGGTCTTTCGCGCGGCGGCTTATCCGATGCAGTGGATTGAGACGCTGATGGGGACAATTTCCGAGAGTGTGCAAAGCGTGCTCTCGGCCGGGGCGTTCGAGAGCCTGATCGTGAAAGGATTGATCGGCGGCGTGGGCAGCTTGCTGGTGTTTTTGCCGCAGATCATGATTCTGTTTTTCTTCATTGCCATTTTGGAAGATTGCGGCTACATGGCGCGGGCGGCTTATCTCATGGATAAGTTGATGGCCCGCGTCGGTCTGAGCGGCAAATCGTTCATACCGTTGTTGTCGTCGTTCGCTTGCGCCATACCCGGCGTGATGGCCACGCGTGTGATCGAAAATCGCCGCGACCGCCTGGCGACCATCCTCGTCGCGCCTTTGATGAGTTGCAGCGCGCGGCTGCCGGTGTATACGCTTTTGACCGCCGCCTTCATTCCAGATCGCTCTTATCTAGGCGGCCTGGTGGGCCTGCAAGGGCTGACCATGACCGCCATGTACCTGGTTGGCATTGTTACCGCCGTGATGGTGGCGCTGGTTTTGAAGCGCACGCTGCTGCGCGGGCCGACGCCGCCCTTCGTGATGGAACTGCCGACCTACAAGTGGCCGTCGCCGGCCGCGGTGGTGCATCGCATGGTGGAGCGCGGTTGGTCGTTCGTTCGCCGGGCGGGCACGCTGGTGGTGGCGGTTTCCATTTTGGTTTGGGCGGCGCTTTACTATCCGCACGACGCCGCAGTGGTTGAAGCGCCGTTCGCGGCCAAGAAGCGGCAGCTTGAACGCGGCCTGGCGAAGCTGCCGGCCGGCGATGCGCGGCGGGAAGATTTGGTTGCCAATCTGCGGGAGGTCCAGCGACAGATCGACGGCGCGTACAGTCAGCAGAGTTTGTTGGGCCGTTTGGGGCGGGCGCTGGAGCCGGCGGTGCGGCCGCTTGGTTGGGACTGGCGCATCGGTTCGGCGGCGATCGCTTCATTCCCCGCGCGCGAGGTGGTGGTGGCCACGTTAGGCATTATTTACAACCTGGGCGAGGATCTCGACATCGAGGAAGCGGACGACCGAAATCGCCTGCAAGCGGTCTTGCGGGAGGCGACCTGGGAGGATAGCGGCCGGCCGGTCTTTAACATTCCGGTGGCGTTGTCGATCATGGTTTTTTTCGCCCTGTGCGCGCAATGCGCCTCGACGCTGATCGTCATCAAGCGCGAGACCAACAGTTGGGGCTGGCCCGCGTTCACCTTTGTTTATATGACGGTGCTGGCATATCTCGCGGCATTGGCCGTTTACCAGCTTGGTATGCTTTTTACGACGTGACGGAGAGCCGAGCGATGAGTTTTGATTGGCAGAACCTGGCCGCCTTGGCGGTGGTTTTTGGCGCCGCCGTTTACGTCGCGCGGCACGCCTGGCGGAGTTTCGCGCCGGCCCCGCGCGCGTCGGTCGGCTGCGGAAGTTGTGCGGCTTGCCCGGCGAAGCATCACCGCTCCGGCACGTAAACAACTTTGCCCGATGGCAGGCGATACGCGGTGCCCAGCTTCTCGCCTTCGCCGCCGAGCATGTTGCCCGTCATCTTCAACGACTCAATCTCGCGGCCTCGCTTGTGGATAATCTTCATGTCGGGCTGGCCCGCGTTCTCAACCATCGTCACGTCGGCCTGTGTGGCGGCCAGTTCTGGCAAATGATAGTACGTCACCAAGGCCATCGACAGTGCGACCGCGAACACAAGCCAAACGTCGACGAGGTTGAGGAGCCCGGCGGCCGGGTCGTCGTCGTCGCGGTCCCATTTGCGTTTTCGCCGCATGTCAATGCTCCGCCGGATACAACCGATTGACAATATAATCCAGATCGTCCAAGTCGCGACTGTACCACGAGCGGCGCACCAGGCCCATGCCATAAGCAAGGCAACTGACCACCAGGCCCATGATCGTCGTGGTGAAGGCCACGATCAGGTTCGATGACAACTGCCGCATGTCACCGCTGCTTAAACCGCTCAAGGCCGGCCCCAGCGGAATTAACGTGCCCAAAAGCCCCAGCATCGGCCCCACGCGCGTCAAAAACGTCAGGCAAGCCAAGGCGTCGGAGATTTCGCCTTCCACGTCGCCCAGGCGTTTGCGTAAGACGGCCGGGCTGGGCGGCAGGGTTGACAATCCCGCGGTGAGCCTCCGGACGAGAGTGCCCGGCAGGTTTCGTAATCGC
>DASVGM010000214.1:0-2112 GCA_036379555.1 Pirellulales bacterium
CAACCTCAATGGCGGCCCGCAGGCGTCGTCACCGGGCGGCACTTCGACGACGCCTACATCACCCGCCGCTGCCAAAGGCGCCGAGCGACACAGCGCGGCGGCGGCCAATCCGGCCGCAGCGCACCCCGGTGTCGCGGCGGCGTCAGCGGGGCCAGAAACGGCGCCGTCCAAGCCGCGCGGTCCTTTTGGCCGCCGATAGAACGATTACGAATCTCCTGATAACGATCAAATGCAATCCCTTCCACGACGAACCGACCCGCGAACATCCGCCTGGCCCAGCCGGCGCGCCGTGGTGGCTTGGCTGTTGTTTGTCGGCTACCTGTTTTCGCTCAACGCCGTGGCGGCGGTGACATATTGGCGGCGGTTGCCCGATTTCAAGAAACTTGACGAAGAAAGGATTGCGAAGGAAGAGGCTAGCAAGCAAAAGGTCAAGAGGGACAAGGGTGAGAAGAAAAGAGCAGAAACGGAGAAGGTTGAGAAGGAGAGGATTGAAAGAGAGAGGGGTGCAAGGGAGCAGTTTGAGCGCAACCTTTCCGGTAGCGTCGCAGTCATCGTGCTTTGCACTCCCGAGCTCAAGACCGGCGGATATGGCTCGGCCGGCTTGTTCGCCGAAATCGACGCGATTCAAAGGAAATACGCCGGCCACCTCGTCGGAGGTTCGGTGTTGTTGTTCGGAGCAAGCTCGCACCTTCCTGTATCGTGGCAATCGACGAGACAATTCCCAGGTGGGATGTCGGCCTTTCGCGCTGATGAGGTCGAAGGCGCGTTTGAGGCGTCGTTTGAAGCGATTGTGGAACTACTACGGCGACGTACCGACCACCAAGCGCCGTTCACGACCGTCTTGGTCTGGCTTAGCGAAGCCAATCTCGACGATCTGCGCGAGCAACGCGTGACGGTGCCCGATGGTCTGCCCGTCCGTCTGGCTTGGGCGGGGCTCGAAAGCACGCGCGGTTCGACGCGCTTGCAAAGCTCTTTCGGCGATGGGCAGGGCCTGCTTACCTTGGGCCAATCGCCCCCGTCCGGCGTGCTGGCCAACTATGTCGGCCACCTTTTGCTTTCGTCAACAGAAGATACACAAAAATGAGCGGCGCTCGTAAATCCAATCCGATTCAAAGCGTAAGCGCGGCCGCCGCGACCGGCGTTCCTCGGCAAACCGCCTCGCCAAGGCAGGGTGTCATCGAAAAAGAGCCGACGTCGAAGCCCCGACCTGAATCCGTGCCGGCCGCGTCGCGCCCGCCTGATTCTGACGGCGCCGGTGATCCGCGCTGGAGCGATCTTCCGAAGCGCCGCGAATGGCTGCTGCCGATGTTGTTGGCGGCGATCTTCCGGGTCTTGCTTTTTGCGTCCCTGCTGTTGGCGTCGGCGTGTTTTTTCTTCTTGTGGAGAGAGGCGTCAAACCTCGGCCAGCATGTCGCGGCGCTTGCCGAACTCTCGCCGCGACTTGCCAAGAACGACGAAAAGCTAGGCGTCTTGTCGAGCGGCATGGAACATTTTGATAACGATGCAAAAGCGCGACAAGGCGAGCTGGCAAGGCTGCGGGACGCGTCGGCGAATGTAAGCGGAGAGCTTGAGAAACTTCGCGCCAGCAACGCCGAACTGGTCGGGCTGCGCGAAAAGCTTGACCGGCTGCAAGTGCCGTCGTCCGGCCTCCGCATCGAACCGGCCGCCGTCATGGTCATCGCCCTGCATTCCAAGGAACTGCCGCAAGACAAATACGTCAAAGTTTATCAGCGAGTTTTTGAGGGGCTGCCGCGAATCGGCGACCATTTGGTCGGACTGACCATCTACACCACCGGCCAGCCGCGCACGATTCTCGATTTGGGCGTCAACCCAAAGGAAGGAATATGGCAAAAGCTGCCGCCCAGCGACATCGCCTCGGAGAATCTGAACGACGTCAATCTCGCCGGCTTGTTCGGTGAAGCTACCAACGCCAAGCGCGTGATCGTCGTCAGCTCGGCGCATTGCCGCCCTCCCACCAGTCCCGACTGGCAAAGCTACGCGGTGGACGCCTTGTTGATTGCGCGAAAGAACGCCGAGTTGAGCGAGTGGGCCGCGTTCTGCGGAAGCCACCGCGGTACGCTTTCCGCGGTTCCCGAAGGCGATACCGCGGCG
>DASVGM010000215.1:0-6140 GCA_036379555.1 Pirellulales bacterium
CCGTCTACACCGGCGGCCTTCCCCCAAACCCCCGATTCTCCGCCTCTTGGCCGCCTGCGGCGGCCAAGCGGCGGAAAATCGGAGAAGGGATTGGTGGCAAATGCCCGGTGTAGACAACCAACGGGAAACTCCCTCGGGCAAGCCGAGGGCATCCTAAACAGATAGTTCGGCATGATCGCCGTCATGGACGGCGATGGTGGGCAATGCCCACCCTACGGCCGAGCCAGCCCGATAATCAAGCTGCGAAAAAGCGCTAGCGTTAGCCATGCCCACCCCGACAAAAAAAAGCGACTTGCCCCCTGCCGCCGATGCCACGCCGCACGCGGAGACGCCGGAGCATTGGGCGCGAGAAAAATTCATTCCCGTCCGCGCGGCTGATCTCATCCAACGCCTCTCCGCCGACGCCACACTCACCCCCGCCGAACGCGATCTTTTTCAGCAGTTTTGTCGCCTGCTGATGGCCACGTTTCATTACGAATACCACGATCACCTCAAGGAACTCAAAGACCTTTACGCCAGGTTCGATCCCGATGCCGACACCATCGTGCCCGAAAGCCTGTCGCCGGCCGCAGACCAGCGTCAGGCGGATGCGCTATTCGAGCGGCTGGGCTGGCTGCTGGAGCGGGCCAATTTTGAACGCCTGACGGCCGGCGATATCAAGCAGGCCCTCAACGCGGCCAGCGATTGGGGCTTGCAACTCTCCATCGATCTCGACATGTTCGACCGGCTGGAAGTTTATGCCCGTGGCGATCGCATGACGCGCAAAACCTGCCGGCGCTGGCGGCAGTTTTATCGGCCTCAGACAGTCGAAGCGCCGATCTTTCAGCGGCTGGTGGTGGCTTTCCGGTTGCACAGCTATCACACCATTGACGGCCATCTCGACGGCCAGCGAATTCATCTGAAGATTTTCAAGAACATCCCCAAAATGGACCTGGAGATGCTCTTGCCCGGTAGCCGAGTGAGAATGTCGCTGGTCGACCGGAGCAAGATTCTGCTGCCCACGGTGTCGGGCGTGGCCATGACCGGCTGGAAGCTGTTTCAAGGCGCGGTGGTCGTCGCGGTGACGGGCTTCTATGGCCTGCTGACTTACCTGGGGCTGATCGCGGCCACGTTGGGCTATGGCGTGAAGTCGTTCTTTGGTTATCTGCGCACGCAGCAGAAATACCAGCTTAGTCTGACGCGCAGCCTGTATTACCAGAACCTGGATAACAACGCCGGCGTCTTGTTTCGCCTGCTCGACGAGGCGGAAGAGCAAGAGTGCCGTGAGGCGATCTTGGCCTATTTTTTTCTCTGGCATACCGCCAAAGAAGATTGGTCGAGCGCGCGGCTCGATGCCGAGATCGAGGCGTTTTTGGCCGCCGTGACAGGAGCGTCCGTCGATTTTGAAGTGACCGACGCCCTGGCCAAGCTCAAGCGACTGGGGCTGGTCGAAGGCGACGAACTGCTACGCGCGGCGCCGATTGAAATGGCCCTGGAGCGGCTCGACCGCACCTGGGACAACCTCTTTTCCTACTGCCGCGACCGCCAGAGCGAGACCACGCCCGGTGTCACTCAGCCGTGCAGCGTCTCAGAGCCGTACCGTGCCAATCGGCCGCACTTCGCCTGGCCGCCGCCCACCGCGGCCGACCTTCCCGCTCCATGAGGATCATGCCGCACGAAAACCCGATTCGTCGTTTCAGTCAAGCTGTTCTCCGCCGGCGGCGCCGTTTGCTTTGGGGCGTGCTCGCGGCGGTGTTATGCTACGCCGGCCATTGGGCCTTTTGGCATCACCATACCAAACGGTTCGTGGAGATGCGCAAGGGCATGTTTTATCGCGTGGCGCAGCCCTCGGAATTTGGCTTTCGCTACCTGATTCAATACGTCGGCATTAAGACGGTGGTCAGTGCTCAGTTGTACGATTTTCGCTTGCACCGCGGCCTGATTCATTTTGGCGATCCCGCCGGCTGTCGTGAAGCGGAATATGTCACGCGCTTGGGCGCGCGGTCGGTGCAATGGCCGATGGGCAAGGAACAAAGTTGGCCCTGGCTGACGCCCTGGCAGTTCGAGCAGTTCTTTCAGCTTCTTGACAACCCGCGAAACTGGCCCGTGGCGGTGCATTGCCAGGGCGGCCGGCATCGCACGGGCACGCTCTCGGCGCTGTTTCGGTTGGAGTACGACCGTTGGGACATCGAGCGCACGCTGGCCGAGATGTACTCTCTCAAGTTCCGCTTTGGCGGGCCGATTCGCCTCCAAGAGCACAACCTGCGAACCTACTTGCCTCGGCCGCACCCGACGGCCGCGCAGTGGGACGCCTTGCGAAGCTACTACGTACCACTGCTGGGCGATTCGGTGGCCGATTATGAAGGACTCGTGCGTGTGCTACGCGAGATGCGGGGCGCGGATCCATCGCCGCGCGAACCAGCGACGACGCTCGATCGCGACATCGCGCGTTATCTCGACGAGCGGCGGCCTTTCGCGCTGCCGTTGCTGCAACGATTGATCGACGAGCCTGGCGATCCGCTGGTCGAACGAGCGGCCCAAGCCGCGGCGGACTGCCTGAAAGAGCGAGATCAAACCGTCGCGGCCTGGTCGATGGCCGCCGCCCTGGTGGCCGATTTTGGCACGAGCGAACAACAGCGGGAACTACTCGCGTCGCTAGGCGATGAAGCGTTTCAACGCTCAGCGCCCGAGCGTTTCGACGCGGTGGTCGATGGCGTTGCCAATCGCTATACACGCAACAGGGTGGCCTATTTGCGGCCGCTACTCGACAACGAGAGCCATCACCGGCGCGCCGGCGCCAGGCAGTGCCGTTATTGCGATACGGCGGTGGCCCGGCTTTCGGCCATTGTTAATGAAAACTTTCCCGACGCGGATCCGCGATTGGAAATCGAACCCTGGAACAACGGCCGCGCGGCGGCCCGCAAGTGGCTGGCCGCCCATCCGGCCGAATGCCAGTTGAGCCGGCTGAAATCGCCGACGGGCCACACGGTTGTCGAGCGTGGCGATCCCCCCTCGCGTGAAGACCTCAGCCGCGCCCGGCTGTAAGCGGCCGGCCAAAAACAACCTGGACGATGGCCTTCCCTGGCCGTCCAGAAGTGCGGATCGCGTAGTGACGGGACGGCCTGGGAAGGCCCTCCTCCGGACGCGACTCGAAATTCGACTGGCCAGATGGGCAAGATTCGGTTAGGTTTTCCGAGTAGCGGCAGAGCAATCGCGTCGGATCGCGACGGAAACGCTCGGCCGGCAGACCCAAAAACCAGGGAGGGAGGGATCGTGAGTGAGCACGATCGTTGTACATATCCAGAGCCGATTGTCATTACCGGCATCGGACTGATCGCGTCGCTAGGCGCCGATCGCGAAACGGTGTGGCAAGGCGTGCGCGAAGGCCGTAGCGGCATTCGTTCGCTCGCAGGGTTGGCCGATGCGCCTGAAAGCATTTCCATCGGCGCGCCGGTTGCCATCGAACGCGACTTTCCGGGCCAGTTGAAGGCCGTGCGGCTCAACCAGCACGCCGCGGCCGAGGCCGTGGCCGACGCCCAGATCGACTTTCGGCAGGTTGACCTCGACCGCTTCGGCTGCGCCATTAGCGCGCACATGGGCGATGCCGGCTGGCTCTATGAGCAGTGCGGCCGCTGGGACATTGCCAACGCACGGGCCATTCCTTGGTGGCGGCAGTGGTTTCCCAACACCGCCTGCGCTACCGTGGCCGCCCATTATGGACTGCGCGGACCACGGATGTCGCATTCGGCCGCCTGCGCCAGCGGCTTGATTGAGGTACTCTCCGCCATGCGCAGCATTCAAGACGGGCAGTGTGATATCGCCTTGGCCGGCAGCGCCGAGGCGTTCGACCCGCTGTTTGCCGCGGGTTTTCAGGCCATGCGCGTGCTGGCCCATCACGACGACCCGGCCCAAGCTTCGCGGCCGTTCGATAGCCGGCGCTGTGGGTTTGTCATGGGCGAGGGCGCGGCTGTTTTTGTCGTCGAACGCCTGAGCCACGCCCTGCGGCGCGGGGCGCGCATTTACGCCGAGATCGCCGGCGGCAAAATGCACACCGACGCCCACCACATCACCGGCATGGATTCCGATAGCGAAACCCTGGCCCATTTGATCGCCGTCACGCTCAGGCGCTCCGGCATTGGGCCCGCGGATTTGGGCTACATCAACGCTCACGGCACCGGCACGCAGCAGAATGACGTGGTGGAAACCCGCGGCATTCGCCGCGCCCTGGGGTCGGCCGCCGACCGAGTTTGTGTCAGCTCGACCAAGTCGATGCTCGGGCACCTGGTAAACGCGGCGGGAAGTGTCGAGTTGGCAATCACGGCCTTGGCCATGCGCGACCGCTTCGCGCCCCCCACCGCCAACCTTACCGACCCCGATCCGGAGTGCGATCTGGATTGCATTCCGATCGTCGGTCGTCGCGCGACCTTTGAGCACGCCTTGAAGCTGTCGGTCGCTTTCGGCGGACACATGGCCGCCGCAGTGCTGCGCCGCTGGACCGCCGCGGATTCTTCCTCCGACTGGGCCGAGCGACAGGCCGCCTAGCCCGGTTTTTTCACCGGACCAAGTAGAATACGAACTTACTGTACCAGCGAGTTGCCTTCGCCACCGTCTTTGGACCCCAAGGCGCCCCAGACACCGTACGGGCTGGGGCCACTATTCACCTCGGCCCAAGCCAGGTTGCCGCTGTCGATGGTATCGACGATGAAATGCACCGATCCATCGACCATGACGGTCACGGCGCCGCCTGGATGCATGCTCGATGGCGGAAAAATACCGCCTTGCGCGTCCGATGGCCCGCAGCCGCTGCAAATCGTGCTCGTCACGTTGCACGAAGGCGAGTTAGGCGGCAAGACCGTGTTAAAACCGCAACGGGCCGTTTCGCAGTCGGTCCAATTCGTGCCGAAATAGCCATACACCTGCGTCGAATCGAGGTAAAACCGGCCACTGGCGGTCGCCAGGCAAAGCCCTGGGTTCGTATTCACCGGAATATTGACCACCGCTCCTTGCGTCACGGCGATCTTCGCGCCGGCGCCTTTGCCGCCTGTTCCATAATTGAGGCGCAGACGCTCGCTCGCGATTACCGTGTTGCTGGTGCCGTCGGTCACGTTGCTCATCGTGACGGTCTTGGCGTTGGTGAACATGCCGCGGCTCCAACTGATCGGGTCGGAATTCCAAATATAGATGTTGTTGATCGAATCGCCGTGGCTGAACGCGTAATTGTTTTGTCCTGACGATCCCGGAGTGGGGGGCGCTGCGGGGTCGGAGGGGCAAAGCAGCGAGGGAACCTGCACGGCCCAATTGGGCCAACTACCGTCCCAGCCGGCCGACCCATAAGCCACCGCGCCGTTTCCGCCAGCGCGAATTTGGTCGTACATGGCCTGCTGCTCCATGTACGGCAGCAAGGGAATAAAGGGACTGAGCCGCGTGCAATTGCCGTTATAGCGTCCGCTGGGCAGCAGGGTGCAGGCACTGGTTCCGCCGCAGCCCTGGGGAAACGAGCGACAGACGTCGTGATAGTTATTCAGCGACAATCCCAACTGTTTGAGGTTGTTCACGCATTGCGATCGCCTCGCCGCTTCGCGCGCCGCCTGCACCGCGGGCAAGAGCAATGCGATCAAAATGCCGATGATGGCGATCACAACCAACAGTTCCACCAGTGTAAACGCGCGTTGAGCGTGTGTGACGGACGTTCCCCTACTTTGCAGTTTACGATTGTTTCTCAACGTAAATACCCTTGAAAAAAGAATGTGCCAACTTCTCATTTTTTGCCGATCCGTTTGCTCACGGTGGGGGCGGCGTTCCAAGCCGCTCGTGGCAGGAAGAATTCGTGGCGGGCGATGCCCGCACTACGGATCAACAACACGAAATACTCGTGATTGACAACGCCCAGCGGTGTTCCGCAACCGCGGCGCGTCCTCGAAAAAAATCAAACACTTAAATCTATCCGCCAGAAAGCGCGAGTCAATCCCCCTTTTTCCGGGTGCCTTCATTCATATTAGTTCACGCGCCACCATGGCTTCAAGCCCAATGGCGGAAGTGGCGATGAGTTGTAACTTGGACACACATGAAGACCAAGCTCTTGAGGCAACGCTCTTAGCTCGGCCACAAGTATGCATCGCATTTCGCACGAAAGATGACAAATTAGTAATTTAACGGTTCGG
>DASVGM010000216.1:0-2652 GCA_036379555.1 Pirellulales bacterium
GCCGCCGAAGGCGGCCAAGCGGGGCAAAATCGGCAGCGTAGGGAAAGCCGCGTTTGTAGACGGCCAACGGGAAACTCCCTCGGGCAAGCCGAGGGCATCTTGCGCAGTCGTCGCTTAATATCGGGTTGCGGCTTAATCTCGTGACATTAGGGCTTGTGCCCGTGGCCGGCACGATTGACAGGCTAAACCGCCGCCCGCCGCCAGTGCCTCTTCTTCGCGGGGTTCATCGCATTTCCGACTCGGCCGCCGTGTCGCACACGGAACGAAGAACCATGTGGGGGGTGATGCGCAGCGCGCTGCGCATCTCCAATACACGGCGGCGCAGTGCCGCCGACTTGCAGCGGCCGACGACAACCTCGCGATTTCACGCTACACTGCCGGCGATGCCTTTTCCATTTGATGCCACGCTCAAGTTGAGGCAAGGGCGAAAGCTCTTGGGCGTGCCAGGGCCATCGGTCGAAACGGCGCTCAGCTCGATTCAGGATGTGGAGCGATTAGAACGAATGGCAGAGGCGATTCTGACGGTTAAGTCGTGGGAGGAACTGCTTTCAACTTCCTGAAGGCGGAACCTCGATCAGCGTTCAATCTCCCCGGCCGCGGGCGCTATTGGTAGAATAGCAGCGATGGCAACCCTCCACGCTTTCATCGGTGGCGCAGCATGTTGACTCTCTTAGGACCGTGGGCGCGCTCCTGCGCCGCCAATCGCCGGCAGTTCCTGCAATTCGGCGGAATGGGGCTGCTCGGCCTCAACCTGCCGCGGGTATTGGCCGCCCAAGAATCAGCGGGGGTGGCCGGACGCGCAAAACCGCGCGGGCGAGCCAAGAGTGTCATCTTCCTCTACCTGTTCGGAGGTCCAAGCCAACTTGAAACTTTCGACATGAAGCCCGCCGCGCCCGACACCATCCGCGGGCCGTTCAAGCCGATTGATTGCCGCACGCCGGGGCTGCGAATCTGCGAGCACCTGCCCAAGATCGCCGCCATCAGCGACCGGCTTTGCGTGTTGCGCACGCTCACGCATCCGTATAACGATCATAGCTCCGGCGCGCATTATATTCAGACCGGCCATCCGTGGCACGTGCCGATCGGCGGCGGCTTCAACGCCACCGAAAAAGACTGGCCGGCAATCGGCGCTATCGTTGAATACATGGCCCAACAATCGAGCGGCCGGCAACAACCGATTCCCAGCTACGTCTATCTACCGAACCGGCTGGGGCATTTGCAAACGTACAGCGTGCGTCTCGATCGGCCTGGGCAATACGCCGGCTGGCTCGGCCGCGGCTACGACGCCCTGGCCACCGATATTCGCAAGCGCGGCGACAGCGACAATCCGTTTTTTCGCGATTGCACGGACGACGAGCTTGATTTTCGCATCAAGGGCTTGGCGGCCGACGCCGATCTGACGATCGATCGGCTGGCCAAGAGGCGATCGCTGCTCACGGAATTTGATGAAGTTCGCCGGCGCGCCGATCAAGGCGCGGCCGCGGCGAGCTACAACCGTTTTCAACAGCGAGCCTTGGCCTTGGTCACCTCGGAAGCCGCGCGACGGGCTTTGGACATCCGCCAGGAACCGCCGCCGTTGCGCGATCGTTACGGACGGCATCTGTTCGGTCAGGCCACGTTGATGGCCCGGCGATTGGTGGAGGCCGGGGTGCGGTTTGTCACGGTCGCGTGGGACGCTCCCGACGGCTACAGTTGGGATTCGCACGTGCATAGTGTCGATGTCAAAAAGCACCTGTTGCCCGGCTTCGACCAGGCGTTGGCCGCCTTGGTAACCGATCTGGGCGAACGCGGTCTGCTGGAGCAGACTTTGGTGGTGGCGTTGGGCGAAATGGGTCGCACTCCCAAGGCGACGGGCAACTGGGGCCGCAACCATTGGAGCACGCTTTTTCCGGCGGTGCTCGCCGGCGGCGGGATTCGCGGTGGCATGGTTTACGGACGTTCCGACAAGCATGCGGCGTTTCCCATCGACAACCCCATTCGCCCTGAGGACTTGGCCGCGACGCTGTTTACCGCCCTTGGAATCGATCCTGAAATGCGTGTGGCGGACGCACAGGGCCGCCCGGTGTCGCTGGTCGATGGCGCATCGCCCTTAGTCGATCTCTTTGGCTGAGACATTTCCGCCCGTCCGATGCGCGAGCTTGTGTAACGCTGAAGCGGGGAGACAACCGTGCTACGAGGCTCTACAAAGCTCTGCTTTCTTTGTGTCCCGCAATCATTTCGCGTCACGAGTTCTGGCCTCGCCAGATGCCTCCGGGCAAGCCGGAGGCATCTTCCGTTTGGTTGCGGCCAACGGCCGCGCCAGGGCGTTACGGGCGCTTTGAAACGACGTCGCTTCCGCTTCACGGAACGCCACGGGGCCCAGAGGGCACCCCGTTCCCGACAGACGCCGCCGCTTACACATCAGGCGTCCATCCAAGCAGCCGGACGCGTCACTTCGCGCCAGGCGCGCCAATCGCGAGCAAAGCGCTGCGCAAGGCTTCGCGTTCGGCGCTGTTGACGGCGCGAATGGGCAAGCGGCTTGGCCCGCCGTGCCGCCCGCAAATCTCCAGGGCCGCTTTCACGCCGGGGCTTTCGGCGCCGGTCGTGCCGCAGAGCTTGCCGTAATGTTCGTTCCAAACCCAAGTGACCTCGGTGACCTTTTTGATGGTGGCG
>DASVGM010000217.1:0-6093 GCA_036379555.1 Pirellulales bacterium
GTATCGTGGGGCGGCTCGCCGAGCCGTCTTTTGCTACCAGACGGGCCGGCGGCCCGCCCCACGGCGAGTTTTCGGAAAGCCTCTCGGTGCGGATCAGCGCGTGCCGCTGTGATACGTTGCTTTACGCAAGGGGCGCGCAGGGCCGCGCGCCAACAAACACAATTGCGTTTACCGCGGGAGGGCGATTAGAGAGAGGGAGGACGTAATAACGGCCAAGCGTGGCCGTCGGGCAGTGAAATCACGTCTTCAAAAATAAGGCCAGACAAAGAGAATCTCGCGGAACGGGCAATGGACTGCCACAGCGCCGCGTCAATCGACGGAGCATCGACCGCGCCCTTCGTAGGCCCAAGCGGCAAAGGAGCGTGCCGCTGGCAATGAGGTCCGCGGCATGTGGGCATGCCGGGCAAGGAACGATCGGCGTGGTGTGGCTGACCGTGGTGTGACAGGCCGTGGTCGCCCACCATCACATAATCGCCGCAGCTTGCCTGGGCAGTGCCAGTGTCAAACAGCGGCCAGGCAGTCAGGGCCGCGGCCAACGCGCAGGCTGGCGCGAGAATTCGCCTGGAGGTCGTTTGTTCATAAGTGAACATGACGAAAGTAGCCGCGCGGGAAAGACTCGAAACGCCTAATCATTTCGTATGCTAACGCGCCGAGTCTTTTCAAGCAAGCACTTTCTTGCCGCGATTCCCACGCCGGCACCCGCTTTACCCGACCGTCGGAGGGTGCTATGATAACGCATTGCGAAACGGATCCCTTTGTCCACCAGCGTCGTTTCTCTAGCGGGGCCGTGAGGTATCGCATGAATTCAGTTCGTGTTGACACAGACGTTGTTCGCTCGGATCAGAACAATTGTGACAGTACGCGCACCCTGGCGGAAGCATCGAGCGATCGGATGCCCCGCTCGCTCGCGCTCGAAAGGGAAGTTGAGCCGCTGCCTGAAAAGATTGATCGGTTCCGCATTCTGCGCCGACTGGGCCAGGGGGCGTTCGGCGTCGTTTATCTGGCGCACGACCCGGTTTTGGACCGTGAAATCGCGCTCAAGACGCCGCGCCATCGCGGCGCATGGAGCGCGGAGCGGTTGCAATCGTTCTTGCACGAAGCGCGTACCGCCGCGCGTTTGAAAAACCCGCACGTCGTCACCGTTTACGACGCCGGAACGTGCGCTGAAACGGAAGTCTACATCGCCTTGGAATACGTCGCCGGTGAATCGCTTGGCGACCGCCTGCGGCGCGGCAAGCTCTCGATCGAAGATTCCGTGCGAGTTTGCGGACAAATTGCCGACGCCGTTCAGCAAGCGCATAAACTGGGCCTCGTTCACCGAGACCTGAAACCATCGAACGTGCTGCTCGACCGCGAGGGAAACGCCCACGTGTGTGATTTTGGGCTGGCGCTGCTGGAAGACCAGCAGTCTCATTGTCGCGGAGAGGTGAGCGGCACGCTACCATACATGTCGCCCGAACAAGTGCGAGGCGAGGCCCATCTGCTCGACGGCCGGGCCGATCTGTGGAGCATGGGCGTCGTACTTTATGAATGTTTGACGGGCAAACGCCCCTTTCACGAGGGCGAGCGGCTGGCGTTGGAAGAATCGATTCTGACGCGCGACCCCAAGCCGTTGCGGCAGATTGATGAAACGCTGCCCAAGCCGTTGGATCAGCTTTGCCAGCGTTGCTTGGACCGCGACCTGCGAACCCGTCTGCGGTCGGCGGCCGATTTTAAGGAAATATTGGCGGCTGAAAAACTGCTGGCGACCAGGCCGCGCAAGCGGCTGTGGTTGGGCGCTGTCGTGGGGGTATTGCTGCTGGCCGGGGCGGCGGCCCTTGCTGCGGCGGCGTGGTCGCGGCTGTCAGCCGGCGTGATGTTCTCACCGCCGTCGCCAGTCCGCCGCGACCTGCTCGCGCGGCAGCCCGAACCCTTTCTTTGCCCCGTCACCCAACCTGACCACAACTTTTTTTATTCGGCCTCCATGCGTCGATTGGTGATCGCGTCGCCTCATTGGTCGCTGTTTGAATGCGGCCAGCATCCAGCAGCGATGAAGCTCGATATTTCGACCTTGAACGGCAACCCGCCCGGCGCGTCCGGGGCCTTCTGGGGCCTGCATCAAGATCGGAATGGCCACGGACACAATACGTGGCAGTGCCTGCTGGTCGCCGTTTGTCCAGACGAACGGCGACCACAAGAAACGCCGGTGCGTCTGTACCGCTTCCACGGCTATGTCGGTTCCAACTCGATCAGCACCAACCACTACGGCGAGACACGCCTTGATATCGACCTGACCGTGCCCTTGCGTTTGGGCGTGAAGGTGGTCGATGGCGAACTGCGCGGCGTGCGCATCAACGACGCGCCAATCGCGCTTCCTGTTCGCCCGCGCGCCAGGGTCGATTGGCGGCAATTCGCCGAGGGCAAATGTGGGCTTGTCTCGTACCAGCGGCAGGTTTCGTTCACTCGTGCCTTTTTAACTTCCGAGGACTGAATGGCCAAAAAGAAATCCAAAAAAGCGTCGCCGAAAACCCCGAAAAAAGCGTCACCGAAAGCTCCGAAGAAAGCATCGCGGAAAACCTCGAAAAAAGCGCCTCCCGCCAAATCCGCGCCGCGCAAGAAAACGCCGGCGAAGAAATCGCCTCCCCGGCACAAACACGCCGGCCCCGGAGGAAGCGGCTATGGCGGAAACTCCGTGGCGTTAAGTTATGATTCCAAAACGAGCACCTTCGTGGCGATCACCACGGTGGATACATCGGTGGCCAACATCAATTGGACGGCGATGGGGGTCGAACTGCTTGACCCCAATAACCTTTCCTTTGGCGCCATGAACCCCGATCAAAACAATTCGGCCATGTGGACAATGTTGGTGCAGAACCCCACGGCGGGAGAGTGGACGGCGCAGGCGAATTTTCAAGGCAACGACAATGAATCGGGAACCTGCGTGATTTAATCGCCAACAACTACCCCTCAATGGCCGCCATCGCCTCGTCGGGAATGTTGAAGTTGGCCGAAACATTTTGCACGTCGTCGTGATCGTCCAACCGCTCCATGAGCTTGAGCACGGTGCGCGCCGCGTCCGCGTCAAGATCGACCGTGCTCGTCGGCAACCGGGCGATCTGGCTGGTCTCCAGCTTCAAGGGGCGCGCCGTCAGGGCCTCGGACACCTGCTGGAACGCGCTGGGGTCGCAAGTGACCTGGTACATGTCGCCGTCGCGCTTGACGTCGTCGGCGCCGGTTTCGAGGGCCAACTCCATCAGCGCTTCTTCGTCGATTTGATCGGCGGAAAGCAGGAACATCCCTTTTCGCTCGAACATCCAGGCCACACAGCCGCTTTCGCCCAGTTTGCCGCCTGACAGTTCAAACACCTTGCGGATTTCGCTGGCGGTGCGGTTGCGGTTGTCAGTGAGAATCTCGCAGAGCACGGCGACGCCGGCGGGGCCGTAACCCTCATAAAGCACTTCGTCCAGATTGCCGCCGTCAAGCTCTCCGGTGCCGCGTTTGATGGCGCGGTTGATGTTGTCTTTGGGCACGCTCACGGCGCGGGCGGCGTCGATGGCGTAGCGCAAGCGCAGGTTGCTGTCGGGATCGCCGCCGCCCATTTTAGCGGCCACGATGATCGCCTTGGAGAGCTTGCTCCAGAGCTTGCCGCGCTTGGCGTCGACGAGCGATTTTTTGTGGGCGATGTTCGCCCAGTGTGAATGTCCAGCCATTGGCTATGGTTGCTCCTCTTCAGCCAGCTTTTTTTTGATTCGAGCAATCTTATCGAGATCGGCCTGTTTTTCAAACGCCAGCAAGGCTTTTTCCCAGCTTTCGGCGGCGGCCGCTTTTTGGCCGGCGGCCAGCAAGGCATCGCCCAGGTGCTCCAGCATGACGCCGTCCGGTGCTTCGCCGACCGCCGCTTTTTTCAGTTCCGTCACCGCGTCGTCAAACCGGCCGAGGCGAAAATACAGCCAGCCCAGGCTGTCGCGAAACGCGGCATTTTCGGGTTCGGCCGCCACGGCATGCTCAATCATGCCTTGCGCCCGCTTCAGGTGCTTTGACTCATCGGCCCACAAATATCCCAGATCGTTCGCGGCGTCGATGTCATCGGGAAACTCATCGAGCACTTGCGAAAGGTATTCTTCGGCGGCCGGCATGTCGCGCTGAATCGAGGCGATGATCGACAGCGCCACACGGGCTTTTCGCATTTCTTGCCGCGTCGTGTCGGCAGCGGGATGATGGTCGGCGGCCTCCAGGTCGGGTTCATCGAAACGCCGCAAGAGGTCTTGGTAGGCCGCCTTCGATTCATCGTAACGCTTGGCTTGATACAAAATCGAGGCGACGCGCCCGGCCAGCAGCGGCAAGCTCGGATTTAAGCCGGCGGCGTGCTCGGCCATTTGCAAGGCCTGGTCAAGCTTGTCGCTCAACAGCAACGCTGTGGAAAGATAAAAGTGCAAGGTCGGATCGTCGGCCGGGGCCGCGCGTTCGTCAATGGCCCGCCGCAACACGGCCGCCGATTCTTCGTAACGGTGCTTGACCAACAGCCCCACGCCCCAGGTCCGGTAAAGCTCTTTCGCGGTTTCGCGATTGACTTTCATCGCCAGTTCAAAAAACTGCCCGGCGTCTTCAACCCGGTCGGCCTGTAGGGCGACGAGCGCCACGCCCAATCGCGCGCCATAGCCCAAACTGTCGGCATCGGCCAGGTGTTTGTCACACGCGGCCTTGATGACGGCATCCATCAGTTC
The DNA here is from genome assembly GCA_036379555.1 of Pirellulales bacterium. Classification (GTDB taxonomy): domain Bacteria; phylum Planctomycetota; class Planctomycetia; order Pirellulales; family JAICIG01; genus DASSFG01. The sequence goes on from DASVGM010000217.1 coordinate 4,704, forward strand.
TTTGTCGGAGGTGATCGCCGGCAGTTCGTCGTCCAAGGAATCGAGATGGCCGGTGCGGCCGGCCACGTCGGCCAGCAGGTGCAGCAAGGCATCGCCCCGCCGCAACTCACGCAGACAGGCGCTCAGGCCGCGGTCGGCAAGGGGCGAAACGCCTTTGTCGCGCACCAGCCGATACAACAACTTGGCCTTCTCAAACTCGCGCGACAGGCGATAACGCTCGGCCAGTGTCAATATGATCAGCGCGTTTTCGGGATCGGCCGCATACAGCGTTTCCAGCGTGGGCAGCAGTTCGCCGCCGCGGCCAAGGTCGCCCAGCAGCTTGCCCAACAATTGATAGGGCGCCAGGCCTTCGCCATGCTCTTTCGCGTCCAGGTATTTCCGCAATTGCTCCCACGCTTTTGCCGGCTCGTGCCGCGCGTCTTCGACACGCGCCAGCCGGAAGGCATGCACGGCGGCATTGGGCGCGATGCGGTTGGCTTTTTCCAGCGCCGTTACCGCTTGATCGAAACGCTCCGCCCCCACAAACCCCTCGGCAAACAGCAGATAGAGCTTGGCCAGGTCGTTGGTCCCTTCTTTGCCGGCCAGCAACTGCTTGTAGAGTCGCTCATCAAGGCCGAATTTCTCAGGCTCTTCCAACGCCGCCATAACCTCGCTGAAAGCAGCGGCCGATTCGCCATAGGCGCGTGTTAAATAGGCCATCCGGCCCACGTCGAGCGACAGGATGGCGTAAGCGGTGCTATGCTTTTCGGGCTGCAATGCCCTAGCCGCGCGAAAGTATTCCAATGCCTGGGCATGCTTATCTTCCTGGGCGAAGTGCCGGGCCAATTCCCACAACACGCCGGCCTCGTCAATCTTCAGTTTGCCTTTAGCCGCGTAACGCAGGGCCTCCGGCCAACGCTCCAGACGCATGGCCAGCACCACCGCCTGCCGCCGGGCAACCTCCGACGACGGATCGAACCGCGCCGCCCGTTGATACTTTCGCAAGGCTTCCAACAACCGGTCTTCTTGCTCGGCCACACGTCCGGCGGCAAACAAACTGACGGCCTCAATGCGATCCGCGTCCGCCTCGCTCCGGGGAGTCGCGGGTATAAAGGTTTCAAGCGGGTCGGTCACTTCCAGACCGGCACGCTGCGTGCTTTCTTGCAACGGAGGGGCGCCGGTTACCGATGGTCGAGGGGCGGCGTCAGGAGCGGTGGGCGGCGGAGCCTTGCTCGGCTCCGCGTGCAATAAGGCGGGCAGCAGCAGGGCAAGTCCCGTCAATAGATGAGCGGTCTTTCGCACGACAAATCTCGAAGAGATGAGAGGAACGATTTAAGCATGGTGTTCCATTTTACCAAGTCTAGCTAACCGTTCCCAGAGTGCGCGGCAATTCAAGCGGAGGCGGCTGTCG
>DASVGM010000218.1:0-3506 GCA_036379555.1 Pirellulales bacterium
GCGGACACTTCGATTTTTACGAAGGGCCCAACCTGGCGCTGGTGTTGCCCGATGAGATTGAGTGGTTTCAGAAACACTTGACCGGCTAGCCGCGGATTATTCACCGGCCCCGGTACGATCCGCGCACACTGCGTAGCAGAATTCGTAAGGATTCTGGCCGTAATCTGCTGCGACGGCCCGACTTCTCACGAAGTCGGCTACGGGCCGACGAATAATCCGGGTTTAGTCGTGTTTGGTTCGGAATTCGCTCCGACGCGCATTTGCTGTTTTAACCCTTGTCTTTGGCGAAAGAAGGAGTGTGGCGATGCGTCGGACAATCTGCTTGCCGATCTGCCTAGCGGCGGGATTATTGTGGGCCGGCCTGGCGCTGTTGGCCCGAGGCGATGAGCAAAGCTCCCAGATCGAGGCCACGGCTCCCCGAGACGCCGTTGCCGACTCGCAAACCGCGCAGGACGTTCCGCGCGAGCGACCTGAGCAAAAAAGAACCAAGCACGACACCTCCGATATTTTCAAACCCGGCAACGCGCCGCCCATTACCAAAGCTCTGGCCGGCCAAAAAGACGAAGGGCGGATGTTGGGGTTTGATCTCTATCGCGATCCTGTCGGCGCCATGAAGCCGGGCATGAAGTTCGCTGACGTCTATAAAACTCTCGCGGCCGCCAAACCCAAGGTGACGGCCGCTCAGCAAGAATTGCTCGAAGCGCGCTATCACCTGGAAGCGAAACTCGATCCCGAAGTCAAAATGTCGCGCGGCAAGCCCGTTCCCGTGGGGCCGACCGCCCGGCTGCCGGAAGGCGCCGACTGGGATTCACTCGGCAAAATGAGCCCGGCTGAAATCCGCGACAAAGACATCTTTCCCTATAAGGCTCTGCCTCATCCGGTGCAGGGGGGCGGCCTGGGCGGACAAGTTTTTCCCAAAATGCAGATCAAGATGTTCCCGCGTTTGGAACGCTACGACGTCGATTTCGATCTGCCGGAAGCCTTCTTGCCCGAATTCCCGCCGGCGATGTTTCTGCAAAACCGACCCGAACTGGGCGACGTTTCGCGCGGCGAAGTGGTGTCGATCAACAATTACTATGAATTGTTTGTCGATCTGCTCACGCCCGTGCAACTCGACGGACTGCGGCTTTTGCTGACGCCCTTCCCGCAAGAGGAATTCAATCCGACCGGCGACCGCAAGAGCGTGTACCCCAGCTTGGGTGTGGCCTGTTTCGACTGCCACACCAATGGCCACGCCTCCGGCCAGTTCCATATCAGCCCCGATGCGCGGCCCGAACAACACCGTATGCGGCTCGATACGGTCAGCCTGCGCGGCGTGTTCAACCAACAGATTCATGGCTCGAAGCGCAGCCTCCGCTCCATTGAGGACTTTACCGAATTCGAGCAGCGCACGGCGTATTTCAACGGCGACCCTCTTCATGCTTTGAAAAAAGGCATGAATATCCTGGACCGCATCCAGGTGACCCACATGGCGCAGTTTCAGAACATGCTCGATTTTCCGCCGGCGCCCAAGCTGACGCTCATCGGGCGACTCGATCCGGAGAAAGCGACGCCCGGCGAGTTGCGCGGCGAGCGGCTCTTCTTTGGCAAAGCGCAATGCGCGGTCTGCCATCCTGCTCCGTTCTATCTGGACAATCACATGCACGACCTGCATCTGGAGCGTTTCCTGAAAGACGAAGTGGGCGACGGCCCGGTCAAGGCCTTCACGCTCCGCGGTATAAAAGACAGCCCGCCCTATCTGCATGACGGTCGTTGTCTGACGCTGGAAGACACCGTTGAGTTTTTCAACCTTGTGCAAGGGTTGCGGTTGAATGACGAAGAGAAGGCGGACTTGGTGGCGTTTCTGCGGCAGTTGTGAGGTTGTCGCCTGCGCGCGTGCGAACGCAAAGGTGCCAGCGCGGCTGTCTTGGAGTGCGGCGATTCATCGCACGCACTCCAAGACGACGTCCTCATCGCTCCTGCCATCCTCCGCCTTTCTTCTCTTTTGCCTTCCGGCTGCGCTCTTTTTCATCCCTGACGATCGCGCCGCGCAGCGGCGTGCCGCGCACGCCGCAGCGACGCGCATAGACTTGTGTAAACTCGGCCCCCAGCAGAACCATTTGCGCTGAATAATAAACCCACAACAACACCGCCACCAGCGAGCCGGCGGCGCCGTAGCTGGAGCTGAAGCTGATTCGCCCCAGGTACAAGGCGATCAGTTCGCGGCCGATCAAAAACAACACCGCGGTCACCGCCGAACCGACCCAGACGTCGCGCCAGCGCAACGCCACGTCGGGCAAAATGCGAAACACCATCGCGAAAAACGCCGACAACACCAAGAACGACACCAGCCAATTGATCGCCAGTGCCATGGAAAAGGAGACCGGGAAATGGGCCAGCGTCCGCTCGCTCATGCCTTGCAAGAACGACGTCAGCACAACGGAACCCATCAGCAACAATCCGCCACCAAGCACCAACGCCAGCGAAAGGAGCCGATCGCGCAACAACGCCCACCAGAGGCTCGCACTCGAATCGACCACGCCCCAGACGGTATTCAGCGCGTCTTTCAGGCCGACCACCGCGCCGGTCGCCCCCAACAGCAACAACGCGCCGCTGACCAGCGTGGCAAAAGGACCACCCCCGGCGCGATGAATATTGCCGGTGAGTCGCTGTAACTCGTGGGCGACCTGTTGGCCGACAATCGCCTCCAATTCGCCGGCCAGTTCCCCTTCGGCGGCATCCTCACCAAATACGGCGCCGGCCAGCGCCATGGCGATCACCAATGCCGGCGCCAACGAAAACAGCGAGTAGAACGCCATCGCCGCGCCCAGCCGCGGCACGCGGTCTTCTTGCCACTCCACAAACGTCTGCTTTAAAATCTCCCAGAGGTCGCACATCGCCATTCGCGCCAAAAAAGGCGTGGAAAAAGCCAGGCGTCGCGGGCGTAGCGCCGCCCGAGTCGCCGCGGTTCAAGTAACACGCGAAACAGCCATTCCAGCCCCACGCGCCGCATCCAACCGGGCGCTCGCGCGCGCTCGCCGGCCAAAAAGTCGATGGTCGCGCCAATACACAACGCAACCGGCACGCGAAGCTCCGCCTGGTGGCGATGAATCCATAACTCCTGCTTGGGCGCCCCCAAGCCGATCAGCAATACGTCGGGCCGGCAGGCGTTGATCTCGGCGACCAGCGAGGCGTTCAGCGCGGCGTCGGTCTCAAAACCCGGCGGCGGACTCGCCAAACCGACGATCTTGGCGCCCGGCCAGGTCGATTCAATATGTTCCGCCGCGCGTCTGCCCACGCCCGGCGCCCCGCCCAACAGATAAACACGCGGCCCCAGACGTTGCGAGACGGCTTCCTGAAACAGTCGCGGCACCAGGTCGCTGCCGGCCACGCGCTCTGGCAAGGGGCGGCTTAGCAATTTCGCCGCCGCCACCACCGGCGCGCCATCGGCCAGCACCATGTCGGCCGCCGCATAAGCCTCTCTGAGAGCGGAGGATTCTTGGTAAAGCACCACATGATCGACATTG
>DASVGM010000219.1:0-11007 GCA_036379555.1 Pirellulales bacterium
CAATTCATGGCGGCTCGCTCTCACAGTTGATGGGTGGGTGTGGAGACAAGCAGTAAGGCAAGGCGAGTGCCGACAACTATGGCCGGTTCGAGGGCGCATGTGGTAAGTATTGATGATACAAAGAGTTAGATCGCCGGAACCGCGCGGCGCAGGGCGGCCGCGACGTGCTAAAAGCGTTGACTTTTGGCAACGCTTGTGGCGGCGGGGCAACATGAGTTGGCCGCTCGAAGCAGCTAAAACGGCGAAAAAAAGCTAGTCTTCGTCAGTGTGAAAAAACGCCCCCGCGGCAGGCTGGAACTGAATACTCTCATGGACCTTGCCAACGTACACTTTGAGTTGAATGCCGATTTGCTGGACGACATCATCGCCAGCCTGCAGAGGGTCGCCGGCAGACGGGAGCGCCGGCAGAGCGCCCGGCAATTCTTTCCGTTGCGGCAGAAGGTGGCGCCGTTCTATCGCAAAATGCCCAAGGCCGAACAATTCGTAGCGGTGAGTTGCCACGATCTTTCGACCAGTGGCATCGCGTTTTTCTGGCCGGGTCTGCCCGACTTCTCGAAGGTGATTGTCGCTTTGGGAAAAGAACCGAGCCTGACGTATCTAGGCGCGCGTGTCGTGCGTCACGAAGAGTGCGGCCCCGGCGACCGGGTGCTCATCGGCTGCGAGTTTGTGGATCGGATAGGTGTGTATTAGCCCGGATGATTCACCGGCCCGTCACGTTCGATTGGTGACGGGCTGCTCTCACACCCTTACCTACTTACCTACGCGCGCCCAGCTACTTATTTAGTAGACGTCAACGCGTAGGTAAGAAGGTTAGGGGGTGGAGAGCAGCAAGGTAAACACGCGGGCGCGTACGATAGCGCGCCACCGTAAGGAATGTGCGCCAAAGCGCCGAGCGCGCGCCCATTCTAACCATTGTCAACATCCCGGTGTCAAGGGCCGGCGCGGAAATCCAAATAGCGGTCTGTTGACCGCACCTCGCTGGGCGGATACGACGTCGAACATGGGCAGCCTTATTTCCTGGGGCGGCACCTCGCATGCGATGGAAGAAGAACTTAGGTTGGTGAACTCCCTCTTGGGGCACTCCGTCGGCGTTTTGGCGGCGCGTTCGAGCGCTTCGGGGTGTTCTTCGTCCATCGCACGCGAGTGCCGCCCGCCTAGGAAGCCCATCCTACCCGAGCGCGTGAAAACGTCTCATTCCTGCCCCTGCGCGGTATAGCGTGGACAAAGCACTAAGCGATGGGAGGCAAGTTCAAGCCGCCAAAGCGGCGATCGCGCGAGGCGAAATCGCGAATGGCCGCGTGCAAATCGCACTCGCGAAACTCCGGCCAGCAGTGATCGGTCACCCAGAGTTCCGCATAGCTGATCTGCCAGAGCAGAAAATTGCTGATGCGCATTTCGCCCGCCGTGCGGATGAGCAAGTCGGGGTCGGACATGCCGTCGGTATAAAGGTGCCCGGCGATGGTGTCTTCGTCGATATCGTCGGGATCGAGACGGCCGCGAGCCACCGCCGCGGCGATCGAGCGCACGGCATCGACCATTTCGCCGCGGCCGCCGTAGTTGATGGCCAGGCAAAGCCGCAAGCCGCTGTGCGCGCGGCTTAACTCGATGGTTTTGTTCATCTCGCGCAGCACGCTGTCGGGCAAGCCCTCGCGACGGCCGATGACGCTCAAGCGGATGTTCTCATTGACGAGCGTGTTGCGCTCTTCAATCAAATACTGTTCGAGCAAGTGCATGAGCAGATCGAGCTCGTGCCGCGGGCGTTTCCAGTTTTCGCTGGAGAGGCAATAGAGCGTGAGCTGCTCGACGCCGAGCCGGGCGCATTCCTCGGTGGCGCAGCGCACGCTGGCCACGCCGCGGCGGTGCCCTTCAATGCGCGGCAGACCGCGGCGCTGCGCCCAGCGGCCGTTGCCGTCCATGATGACGGCAATGTGCCGCGGACGCTTTTCATCAGGCACGTCGGCCAATTCAAGACTGCGACTGATAGACGCGTGAGCCATTGCCAATGCTCCGTCCCTCGGCGAAAATGGTTTGCTCGCGATCCGGCCCCACCGAGACAACCTCAATCGGGCGGCCGAGCACCTCGCTCAAAAAAGCGAGATACCCGCGGGCGTTTTCCGGCAACGCCGCCAGCGAGCGCACGTCGCTGATTTCTTCCTTCCAGCCCGGCAGCGTCTCATAAACCGGTTCGGCCTGGCGTAAGTCATCGACATGGCTGGGAAACACTTCCACGCGCCGCCCGCCGATGTTGTAAGCCGTGCAGACCTTGATTTCATCCAGCTCGCTCAAGACGTCGAGCAGCATCACGGCCAGCGTATCGACGCCGCTGAGCCGGGCCGTATAACGCGCCGCCACCGCGTCGAACCAGCCGCAGCGCCGCGGCCGCCGCGTGACCGTGCCATACTCATTGCCGCGGTCGCGAATGTGCTGACCCAGGGCGTTGTCTTGCTCCGTGGGAAACGGCCCGCCGCCGACGCGCGTGCCATAGGCTTTGACCACGCCGATGATCTTGTTCAGATACTTGCCCGGCACACCGGCGCCCGAGGCAATGCCCACGCCCGAACTATTGCTGCTGGTGACATAAGGAAACGTGCCGTGATCGACATCGAGCAAGGCGCCCTGCGCGCCCTCGAAAAGCACTCGCGAACCGCTTTCCAGCGCGTCGAGCAAAAGCGTGGTGGTGTCGGCGACGAAAGGCCGCAGCCGCTCGGCATAGCCGCGATACTCGGCCAAGATTCTGGCGGCATCGAGCGGTTCGCCGGCTTGAGCGGCGCCGGTGGTTCCCGCCGCCATGGCCGACAGCAGCGTTTTTTTATGAGCGGCGACATGTGCGATGCGCTCGCCGATCGAATCGCGGTACAGATCGCCCAGGCGAATGGCGTCGCCGCGGCCAACTTTATCACGATAGCAGGGACCGATGCCGCGCATGGTGGTGCCGATGGCCTCGCCGTTTCGGGCATTTCCCTCGGCCAATCGATCTTCCATCAGGTGCCAAGGGAAGATGACATGGGCGCGATCGCTGATGAGCAGATTTTGGCCCACCTCGATGCCGCGCGCCATGAGCCCGTCGATTTCAGCGAGAATGCTGGGAGGATTGAGCACCACGCCGCCGGTGATGACGCACTGCACGCCGCGGCGCAGAATGCCGCTGGGAATGAGCGAAAGCTTATAGGTTTCGCCTCCGGTGACGACGGTATGGCCGGCGTTGGCGCCGCCTTGGTAGCGCACCACAAGGTCGTGCCGCTCGGTCAGCAAGTCGACGATCTTGCCCTTGGCTTCGTCGCCCCATTGAAGACCGATCACACAGGTGCCTGGCACTGAAAACTTCCTTATTGTAAATGTGTTGCCGGCGCGCGGACGCGGCCCCCGCGCCGCGCGCTCAAACACGTTAGTCTAAACGACTTGCGGCGGGGGTCAAGCCGTGCGGCGTGGCGGTAGCGTCTCCAAGTTGTGCCACCTCATCAGCCAGGCAGCTCGCACCGCACGATTACGACACTACCGGCCTGCGCTAAAACTTGCATAGCTCGCGCGGCGCGTGGTAGACTGACCGCGTACCTCATCCGCTCTCTTGAGGAGATGTTTGCCATGAATCGCCACCGCGCTCGGCATTGGAAGTGGTTGATCTTGACCTGGATCTTGACTTTGGCGCCTGCCTGCCTGCTCGCGGCCGATAGCGCCGCGCCAGACACCTGCCAGAAACCTGCCGTGGCGCCGGCTGATAGCGAACCTCTCTCGCCGGAAGACTTGGCGGCCAAAATGGACGCCGCGTTTGAGGCGGATTGGCGCAAGCTGGGCATCACGCCGGCCGAGCGCACGACCGACGCCGAGTTTTTGCGCCGGGTGTATCTCGATATTTCCGGCAAGATTCCGGCGGTCGCCGAGGCGCGCGCGTTCTTGGACGACACGCGCGGCGACAAGCGGCGCCGACTGATCGAAGATTTGCTGAGCCGCGGAAGTTTCGCCGCGCACTTCGCCAATCTCTGGCGCGAATTGTTGCTGCCCGGCGCGAATACGAATCCTGAAACACGCGGCTTCGCCCCCGCCTTTGAAGCCTGGCTCAAGGTGCGTTTCGCGGCCAACGTGCCTTACGACGCGCTGGTCGCCGAGATACTGACCGCGCGGCTCGCGTCGCCCGCTCCGCAGACGAGCGGACGGCGCACGACGCTGTCGCCCAGTCCGGCGGCCTTTTTTCAGGTAAACCAAAACAAGCCCGAGAGCCTGGCGGCGAATGCCGCGCGCATCTTCCTGGGCATGCAGGTGCAATGCGCGCAATGCCACGATCATCCGTTTTCGCATTGGCGGCGGCACGAGTTCTGGAGCCTGGCCGCGTTCTTTAGCGGTTTGCAAACCATGACCGACGACGACGCGCCGCGGCCTCGCCTGGCAACGGCGCCCTTGAGCATTCAGATACCGGAAACCGAACAGGTGGTCGCAGCGAAGTTTCTCGATGGCTCCGCGCCGCGGGCGCGGCCCGGTGAAGACGCCCGGCTGACGCTCAGCCGTTGGCTGACCAGCGCGGAGAATCCCTACTTCGCCAAGGCGGCGGTCAACCGCCTGATGGACATCTTCTTCGGCCATGCGTTCGTCGATCCGGTTGACGATCTTGACGAGCGGCATCCGCCGAGCCACCCGGAATTGTTCGCCGAGATGGCGCGGCAGTTCGCCGCTCACCATTACGACCTGAAGTATCTCGTGCGCGCGCTGACGGCGACGCGCGCCTATCAACTTTCCAGCCGCACGCAGGCCGAACGTCCGGAGGAGATCGACCGCTTCGCGCGGATGCCGCTGCGGCGCATTTCGGCGGAGCAGCTTTATGATTGCCTGGTGGCGGCGACGGCGTTTCGCGAGGTCGCGCCGCAACAACCGGCCAACCCATTCAGCGACGATAGCGTGCGCGGCCGCTTTTTGGCTCGGTTTGCCGATGAGAGCGCCCGGCGCAGCGAAGCTCAAACCACCATTCTGCAGGCGTTGGCGTTGATGAACGGCTCGTTCACCGAGGTGGCGACTAGCGCCGATCGCAGCCAGTTGTTGTCAGCCGTGGTCGAGTTGCCGCTGCTGGCGCCATCCGATCGTTTGGAAACGCTCTACCTGGCCGCCTTGAGCCGGCGACCCGAAGCGGCCGAGGCGGCGCGACTGCTGGAATACGTGCGTCAAGCGCCGCGCGAGAAAGAAGCCTTCGCCGACGTTTACTGGGCGCTGTTGAATAGCGCCGAGTTCGTGTTGAATCATTAGCTCGGATAATTTGGCGGCTCGGCGGGCGACGGGGCTATCATCCAGGCGCCGCCCTTTCTAAGATAGTACGCAACCGCGCCGGCGGCGCCGGCATGACATTCATCCACCGCCCCCTTGGCAATCATCCGCCATGAATTCCATCCGCTTGCGTCTGTCGATCATGATGTTCCTGCAGTACTTCGTCTGGGGCTCGTGGGGTGTGGCCGCGGGCACCTATATGGTCGAGACGTTGCGCTTCGCGGGCCAGGACGTGGGTTGGGTTTACAGTTCCACGGCGATCGCGGCCATGATCTCACCGCTGTTCGTGGGCTTTGTCGCCGACCGTTTCTTTTCGACCGAGAGGATTCTGGCGTTTCTGCATCTGGTAGGCGGCGGTTTGCTTTTGGCGGCCGGCCAGCAAGGCACGTTTTCGCGACTGATGATGGTGATGGTGGCCTATGCGCTCTGTTTCATGCCCACCTTGGCGTTGACCAACTCCATCTCGTTCCACAACATTCGCGATCCCGAACGGGAATTCCCGGCCATTCGCGTCTGGGGCACCATCGGCTGGATCGCGGCCGGATTGGTCGTCGGCACACTCTTGGGAGAAAAGACCAAGACCTTCTTCGACATGGCGGGCATCTCGTCGATCGTGCTCGCGGCCTATTGCGTCACGTTGCCGCACACTCCGCCCGGCAACAGCGACGCCCCGGCCGACCTGCTGGGCATGGGTGCGATTGGCCTGCTGAAAGAGCGGTCGTTCGCCATCTTCGTGTTTTGCTCGTTCTTGATCTGCATTCCCTTGGCGTTTTATTATTCGTTCGCCAACCCCTTTCTCACCGAAGCCGACATGCCGGTTCCCACGGCCTTGATGACGGTCGGGCAAATCTCCGAAATCTTCTTCATGGCGGCCATGCCGTTTTTCATTCGCCGTCTGGGCGTCAAGTATATGTTACTGGTGGGCATGTTGGCCTGGGTGGCGCGCTACTGGTGCTTTTCAACTCTGCAATTCAATTGGGTGCTGCTGGGCCTGGTGCTGCATGGCGTGTGCTATGACTTCTTCTTTGTCGCCAGCCAGATCTATGTCGATCAACGCGCCCCGCGGCACTTGCGGGCCAGCGCGCAGAGCTTCATCGCGTTTGTCACGCTGGGCGTGGGTATTTTCCTGGGAAACATGGCGGCCGGCTATACCGTCGATCAATATGCCCCGACGTTTACGATGGCGGTCACCACGCCCGACGGCAAACCGGCGGGCCGCGCCCTTTTGCCCGCTTGGCGATCGGAGTATTCCGGCTTCTGGAAATATCTCGATTTGTCATCGACGGTGCGTGGCTGGATGTTTGGCACGTCGCAAGCGAAAGCTCCGCCGGATTTCGCTGAAATGAACGACAAAAACAAGAACGGCCAGATCGAAGTGGCGGAACTACCCAATACCTGGCGAGAACAAAAGCGCGCCGAGCCGTCGCCCGACGACGTTATTTACAATGGCGTGGATATTCGCAGTGGCATGCATACGCTCAATCGAGAGGGTGGCGAAGGGATCGATCGCCGCGAATGGCAGCGGGCGCGGGCGCATGATTGGCATCGAATCTGGCTTTGGCCGGCGCTCATGGCCGCCGCCACCTGCCTGCTCTTTTTCTTGGGCTTCCACGATCGGCCCGATCGGCAAACAATCGAGGCCATGGCCGAGGAAGCGCCGCTGGGGGCTGGCGAGGGGCCGGAGCCGCAGGTGGGGTGATGCTGAGCCTGAAAAGCGATACGTCGCCGCGTTGGCTCGATCAGGTTGCGGCCAACGTGGATGAGGTGCTGATCGACCATGCGCATTGCGAAAAGAAAGCGGCGGGCGCGGCCTTGAACCTGATTTTCGCCTACGTCGATCGTGTGGAGTTGGTCAAGGCGCTTTCGCCCATCGTCAGCGAAGAGCTCGAACATTTCGGCCTGGTGATCGACCTGCTCGAATCGCGCGGCGTGCGTTTTCGACGCATGAAACCGAGCAGCTACGGCGGGCAACTGGCCCAATTGGTCCGCCAGCAGGAACCGCAAAAGGCCGTCGACCGGCTCTTGGTGGCAGGCTTGATCGAAGCCCGTTCTTGCGAGCGCTTCGCGCTGCTGAAGGAACATCTGAGGGATCGTTCGCTGGCCGATTTCTATCAGGGCCTGTTTGAATCCGAGGCGCGGCACCATTCAACTTACGTGCAACTTGCCCGGCTCTTCGCCGACGATCGCGAAGTTGATCGTCGGCTCGACGAACTGGCCGCCGCCGAAGCGAAGATCATCGCCCGCGGCGACGAGTTGCCCCGCATGCACAGTTAATCTATCCGGCCGCATCTGATGACCATTCTGACCCTGCGTGAAGTCACTCTCGCTTTCGGCGGTCCTCCGTTGCTGGATCGCGTCGATTGGACGGTCGCGCGCGGCGAGCGTATCGCCTTGCTAGGCCGCAATGGCGAGGGCAAGAGTACGTTGCTCAAGTTGATCGCCGGAGAGCTTTCGCCGGACGCGGGCGAAGTCGTCCGGCAGCAGTCGCTGCGCGTGGCGCGGCTGCCGCAAGAAGTTCCGCAAGGCGCGGGTGGCTCGGTCTGCGACGAAGTGGCCGCCGGCCTGCGCGCCGCCGGACAAGACGCGCGGGGCGCCGAACACCGCGTCGCGGCCGTGCTCTCGCGCATGGAGTTGCCGCCCGAAGCGAAGTTTCCGTCGCTCTCCGCGGGCATGAAACGGCGCGTCTTGCTGGCCAAGGCGATTGTCGGCGAGCCGGACATCCTGTTGCTCGACGAACCGACCAACCATCTCGACATCGACGCCATTCGCTGGCTGGAAGACTTTTTGCTGCGCTTTGGCGGGACGCTGATCTTCGTCACGCACGACCGGGCCTTGCTCGAACGGCTGGCCACGCGCATTGTCGAGCTCGACCGCGGGCGGTTGTTCGATTGGCGTTGCGATTACCCGACGTTTCTCGAGCGTAAGGAGGCGGCGCTGGCGGCCGAAGCCCGGCAGAACGAGCTGTTTGACAAACGACTGGCGCGGGAAGAAGTTTGGATTCGCAAGGGAGTCGAAGCCCGCCGCACCCGCAACGAGGGTCGTGTGCGGGCGCTCAAGGCGCTGCGCGAGGAGCGACGGCGCCGCCGAGACGTGCAGGGTGTGGCCCGCATCGAGGCCCAGCGGGCCGAAGCTTCGGGCCGACTGGTCATCGAGGCCAAGGCGGTTAGCTTCGCTTACGGCGACCGACAGGTGATTCAGGGGCTGAACACGACGATCTTGCGCGGCGACAAGGTGGGCATCATCGGTCCCAACGGCACGGGCAAGACCACGCTGTTGCGGCTGTTGCTGGGCGAGCTGCCTCCCGGCCAAGGCGCGCTGCGCCATGGCACGCGGCTGGAAGTCGCTTACTTCGACCAACTGAAGGCCACGCTCGCTGAGGAGCGAACGCTGCAAGAGAACGTCACCGAATATCAGACGATCACGTTCAATGGCCGGTCGCGGCACGTTCTTGGCTACCTCGAAGACTTTCTCTTTTCGCCCGAACGGTCGCGCACGCCGGTCAAGTTTCTTTCCGGCGGCGAGCGCAGCCGATTGCTGCTGGCGCGGCTGTTCACCAAGCCGTCGAACGTGCTGGTCTTCGACGAACCGACCAACGATCTCGACATTGAAACCCTGGAGCTTTTGGAGAACCTGCTGGCCGAGTACGAAGGCACGGTGCTGTTGGTGAGCCACGATCGGGCTTTTTTGAACGAGGTGGTGACGAGTACGCTAGCGATCGAGCCGGGCGGAATCGTTCACGAATACGCCGGCGGCTACGACGACTATCTCCGGCAGCGGCCCGTCGCCGCGTCAGCCGTGGCAACCGCGTCGGCAACAAAGCCGTCCACGGCGGCGGCGCCTCAAGCGGCGGCTCGGCCGGAGGAGCGTCCGCGGAAGCTGACCTATAAGGAGAAGCAAGAGTTGGCGGCGTTGCCAGGGCGCATTGAAGCGCTGGAGGCCGAGCGGCGTGGTTTGCACGAGGCGATGTCACAGCCGGCGTTTTATCAGCGCGGCGGCGCGGAAATCGCTCAAGACACAGCTCAGCTTGCCGCCTTGGAGCAAGAATTGGCCGCCGCTTACGAGCGCTGGGAGACGCTGGAAGCCGGGTGAGGTCAGAGACAACCGACAAATCCCGATACGGGCGATGTTTCAGGGCATCGTGACGTGCCATCTGGGAAATCTGCGCCCTATATTTGGCGGCGGCATATCGTCGATACGATGACACCTCGTCACTTAAACCGCTCAAGATGCACAAGGTTGCTGGTCATTTCTTCGGCCGTCAGCTCGTTAAGCAATCGCAGCATGCGCTGAAGAAGCGCGCCGTATTCGCGGCTCCCCAACTGCCGAGAAACAATGATGCCGGCGTGTTGCCGCGAGGTGGCGAGCCATTCGTCGTGCAGCCGAGCGAAGTCGCCGGTGTTAAACGTCAAGACAGTTCGCTTCGCCGCGTCAGGCTCCGGCAAATCGGGCATTCGCCTCGTCCTCGCGGGCAATCAATGCGATAATCTCGTCACGATGATCGAAGAAACAACTGAGAGCGTGAAAGACCTGCGCCTCGCTGATTCCCAATGCCGAGGCGATGTCGACGATCTCGTCGCCGCGCTGATGCAGCGTGGCCACGTGGCGCACGGCCACGCGCAAACCGTCGATCACCGGTTCCCCGCCACAAAGTCCAGGCACATGGACGATGTGAGGATGTTCTGTCTTTACGGCGTCGGACATGGCAGGAACTTTCTTCTCGCGCCAAACGGCGGCATCGCCCCACGGGCGGATAGTGATTCTCGTGGTTAAAAACAGTGATCGTTATCCGATTTTCGCTCACATCCGTGCGAGAATCAAGATCGGGCCGCCGCGTCCTGCCGTATCGAGCAAAAAACTCATTCGGCAAACAGCCACACCCGTAGGGTGGGCATTGCCCACCATGATCGCCAAACGATTTTCCCTTGACGACCCCCATCGACCACCGCACCGACCGCGCATCGCCGCCGTCGACGGCGATGGTGGGCAATGCCCACCCTACGCCCACGGTCTGCTTCCGCCCGGACACAATGATCAAGCCACCGGCACGCTGACGCGTGCCGCTCGCAATTTGTGCCGCACGGATTGTCATCGAGGCGCAACGCGTTGCGCCTCACCCCCCACCTGGTGTCTGATCGGCAGCGCGCTGCCGATCTCCCAAAGCGTCAAACGATTTTCCCTTGGCGGGCTCGCCCCAACCATCGTGCCGACCGCGTGCATCGCCGCCGTGGACGGCGATGTTGGGCAATGCCCACCCTACGCCCACGGTCTGCTTCCGCCCGGACACAAGGATCAAGCCACCGGCACGCTGACGCCTGCCGCTCGCAATTTGCGTCGCATGGAGTGTCATCGAGGCGCAGCGCGCTGCGCCTCACCCCCCACTTGGTGTCTGATCGGCAGCGCGCTGCCGATCTCTCGGCCGCCTGAAAGCGTCGTGCTCTACGTCGTCTGGCGGGAGGAGATTCGGTGAATTGTGACGCCCGATATCCTCGCGGACTAAGCGGCGTTTCGGAGCGTCGTGGCGTTCCATCTGGGAAATCCGTGCCGTATAATCGTTGCGGGGACCAACTTTTTGGAGGCCAAACCGTGGGCCAAGTCACTTTTGAATTGCCGCAGCATTCGCTCGACGCGCTGAACATGCCGGGCGATCAACTGGCCGCCATGGTGCGCATGGCGGCGGCCATGAAGCTTTATGAGCTGGAGCGGATTTCGTCCGGCGCCGCGGCGGAGCTGGCGGGGGTTCCCAAACCGGTCTTTTTGTCG
>DASVGM010000220.1:0-7592 GCA_036379555.1 Pirellulales bacterium
TGAACGGCGGCAAGTCACGACGCCGGAAGACGCCTTTGCCTTGGTCGCCTATCGAGAAACGCCGCAATTGGCTTCGCCCAGCTATCAATTCAGGCATTGCCTGACGCCCCATCTGCGAAAATTTCAGGTCGATTATGCCGATGGCCCCTGGCGGGGTCTGGTGGACGGAAACAACAATTGGAGGAACTTCGTGAAACGGCTCCGAACATGGCTGGTTCGTCAAGCGCGTGATCTCTTGGGCATCAGCCGGCTTTATCAAGAGTTGCGCGAAACGAACGAGACGTTGCGACATATCGCGCTCACGCTTTCGGCCGCGCAGACAAGCGATGCCGCCGCAGTCGCAAGTCTGCAGTCGCTCGAACGGGGCGCTTTGTTCGTGGTCGGCTGCGCCCGTTCGGGCACGACGATTCTTACGCGGTGTCTGAATTGCGCTCCCGAAATCATGCTCTTGGAGGAACCGCTGTTTTTTTTGCATGAAGGCGTGGCTGATTTCGCGCGAGCTTTTAACAAACAGCACGCCGCGATGGGCAACCGCCGGCAAAAAGGAAGCTTTGTGGCACCGGCGCGGAGGTCCGAGTTTGGCCCGCTGGGCTTGCTCTGCCGGCTCCATCGCGACCACCGTTATGTGGGCGAGAAAGTCGCTTGGGGGCCGCTCGGTTTTCCCGATGACTGGCCGCGCCGCTATCTCGATTTTCAAAGCCGGCACTTTCTGCACTCCCAATATGTGCTGATCCTGCGCACGCCGGTGGAAGCGATCTGGTCGATGCACAAGATGTTCCCCGAACAGCCGCTTCCACGGCTGTTTGAAACTTGGTTGCGCAGCACCTCGCTGCTGCTGGACGCCTATCAACTTTTCCCCAACTGCCGCGTGGTCTTTTTCAACGATCTCAGCCAAACCTTGATCAAGCGATTGGCGCATTGGCTGGAAGTGCCCGCCCCGCGCACTCGCGGCATGATCGCCACCAACGCCGTTCGCTCGCGGGTGACGAGCGGCGCGCCGCCTGAGCCGTTGCTGGCGTTTGAATCGCTATGCGTTCGTTGCACGGAGATTTTTGCCGATCTGCGGGCGAGCTTCTCGCCGGCGACGATGGTGTACGATACATCCGTCAATCGATGGGACTATTTCTTCGGCATTCATCAGCGCATCGAGGCGCTGCTGCGCGAGCTTACTCCCCCGCCGAGCGGCGAGACTGCGCTGGTTCAGCGGTTTCTGCTCCCCGCGCGAAAAGCGACCGCCGATCGGGCATCGCTTCACTGGAAAACATTAAAGCTAAGAAGCGGGCCGTCCTGACGTTTCCGACGGTCCCCCATCCTCCGGCTCGGCCGGTAGACGGCGACGCAGTTCGGCGATCACCTCCGGCGGCACGAAATGGGCCAGTTCCTCATCGCGCGCCAAAGGCGCGATCTGCTTGATCAGCGTGCTCGAAACGTGCGCGAACTCTTTGTCGGCCATGAGCACGACCGTTTCAATCTCCGGATCGAGCTGCCGGTTGGCAAGCATCATCGTCAATTCCGCTTCCAAGTCGGTCAACGGCCGCACGCCGCGAATCATCACACGGGCGCCGCAGCGGCGCACAAAATTGACCGCCAGCCCAGAAAACTTGCGCACTTCCACGTTGGCGAATCGGCTGGTGACGCGCTTCACCAACTCCACCCTTTCGTCGGGAGTAAACATGGGATCTTTGCCCGCGTTGATGCCGATGCCCACGATCAGCGTATCAACCAGCCTGCTGGCGCGTTCGATGATGTTCAAGTGGCCCAGCGTGATGGGGTCGAAAGAGCCGGTATACACGGCCACTCGTGAATCGCTTTCTGGTGTCATAGGTTAACGCCATTCTCCTTCGACAGCCGCCGGCCGAACGAAAAGTGAGGCGATGCGCGGCCGCGTCACGTACCACCAACCGAAGCCATAAAAAGACATTTTAGTCAATACCATCGCGGCCAACATGGCCACCTGCATCGCGGCAATCGCTTTCATCATCACGCGCATTAGCGCTTGCGACTTTTCGTCGCCATCCTCAAGTCCGCCGAATTGCTGGGCGCCCATGATTTTCTGGGTCAACTGAGCGGCCTCGATCATCGGCCAAATCTGACACAATTCAAATCCAATGCCGGCAATGAACGCGAACAGGATCACCTTCCGCCCTGCCGGCCGCAGCCGAAACGCCAGGATGCCCCCGGCCAACAATCCCCCGGCCACCACCAAGCGCACGACGGCCAGCACGATGTTACGCACGAAATGCCGCTCGGCGAACTGGCGCGATTCAGCCGACATTTGCCGCTGCAATTGCGCGGCCTCGTCGTCGCCATCGGGCTGCATCTGGTCTACCAGGTTTTGCAGCGGGCCTTGTACCGCCGAAATCACAATGGCGCTCAGCCCGGTCAGCATGCCGAGCGCCCCCAAGACGATGGCCAAGATGCAAACGGCGGTCAGGCCGCCGGGACGTGCAACCGGAGTCGAATTCATCTGTCATATCTCCTCGGAATCAATGGCCGACGCGATTTGTTCGCGCGGCAGTCCTTGAGTGCCCAGTTCAAAGGCGCGGGCGGTTTGCGAATTCAAATACACGATCAATCCATAAATCATCAGCGCAAAGGCGGTGGGAAAGCAATAGCAAGTAAATAGCGAGCCTAATCTCGCGATCGACGCGCTGATGCCCAGCCAGCGGTTATGGTAGGAATAGTTGCGCCAACCGGCGACGGCGTGCAAGACGCCCACGGCGAAACCGGCGAGGCCCATCGCGCTATAGACGCCGCTCATGGCCAGGCCCGAATTGACTCCTTCTTGCCGGGCGTAGATGGCGGTCATCAGGCCCAAGAAGAAGAACATTCCACCCATGAGGATTTCCAAACCGCCCTGAACCGTGAACAAAATGGCCACGATCGGCACCTGCCGGGCAAATCCGCCGCGGCTCGCCGGACTTTGCGCGCCAATGGACTGCGGTGCTTGATAAGGATTTTCCATCTCGCGAACATACCGCCTGGGCAACGCTGTGGAAAGCGCCCGGAAGGCCCTTTGTGATGATGCTGCAATTCAGACGAAGGCGATCGCGGCCGTCTTGGAGTGCGGCGATTCATCGCCGCTTTCATTCGTCGCGGAGCGACCTTCTCTCCGACCGCAAGGGTTTACGGCGCGTTCGAGTGGCCACCGAGCGTCGCCAGCTTTATTCAAGCGTTTGTCTTCTTCCCGCATTTTCGCGGGCCTTGCGGCGCCCTGGCAAGTGATGTGCTGCAATAGCTGCAACAGCCGATTGACAACGCGCCGCGATAAAAAGAAGGTCGCTCCGCGACAACGGAAAGCGGCGATAAATCGCACGCACTCCAAGACCACGTCAAACACTTTGCCAGATGCGCGAGGTAGTTTGTCGCCACAGCCGGCGGCGTCATGAGGCACGTTCGACATCGCGGCGGCCTTCACCTTGATCCGTTTCAGAGCACACCGGTTCTTGCCAAACCATTTCGCATTGTGAGCGGGCAGCCCGCCGGCGCGACCAGTTTTCACGGAACTCCGCCAACACAAACTGAACGCCGCAAACCATTCCAATCGCGAACACAATGGCCGCACAGGCGAGAATGGTGGTCAACACCGGATGATCGTAATCGGCGGTTCGTCTGAAAAACGCGCTCGCGATGGCGGCAATGGTCATGATCTTGAAGATCGTACCCATGCCAAAACGCGGATTCACACGAGCGCGAGCCAGCAAACCGCGATAGTCGGCCCAAAGCCCCCTCATCACTCCAAACGCCGCGACGAAGCATGCCAAGAGCACGACGAGCATGCCGATCACAATCAAGGCCACCATGATGTCAGCGATATGCATTTTCACTTCGCCTTGGAACATCATTCCTCGGTGCATTCACTTTTTCATCGCACCGTCACAAAATCATTATGGTTCAACAACGCATGTACTAGATCCTCGCGTGCCCGTTGCTCCGGTTGCGGATGCTTCTTCTCCGCCAGTAAACGCCGGATGGCGCCCAGCGTTTCCAGGCAAGCGGCCCGTTCCGTCTCGTTCGGTAAAACGCAAAGAATCGTCTCAAAAGCGGCGTCGATGAAAGCGGCGTCATTGACTGGGCCAAGCTCCTGTTGAAGCCGGGCGGCAAGTTGCCGGGCCATCGCCAACGTAAGCCGGCTGTTGGCCATCGTCAGCGCTTGCTGCGGCACGATGCTCTCCGTGCGGCGGTAGCAGCGGAAGACATCGGCGTCGTCAAACATGGCCAAGAACTCGTTCTGATCGTCGCGCGAGTGCGTGAAGTAAAGGCTGCGGCGAAAAACCGCCGCGTCTTGTTTGGGACTCACACTCGGGCCGCCGAGCCGCTCGTCAAGCGCGCCGGCGAGCCGTAAAAGACTGTCGCGCACCACTTCGGATTCCATGCGCGCCGGCTGCCGGCGCCAGAAATAACGGTTGTTCGCGTCCGCATTGAACGTCGCCTGATCGGCCCCGGCGAGCGACGTGTCGCGGCGGTAGGCGGCTGAGGTGACGATCATGCGATGGAGGCGCTTCATGCTCCAATCATGCTCCATCAGTTCCACCGCCAACCAGTCGAGCACGGCCTGCAATTCGGGCGCCTTCGCCCGCAGGCCAAAATCATCGACCGACTCGACAAGCGGTTGCCCCAAGTGGCGCATCCAAATCTGATTGACCGCCACACGAGCCGTGAGCGGATTGTCGCGGCTGGCAATCCACCGCGCCAACGCCGTGCGCCGCCCGGTGCTCGCGCGCGGGTAGGCCGCGTCGCGCGATTCGGCTTTTTCATCCGGCCCTTCCAAGGCTTTGAGCGAAGCTCGGATGGGCGTGTACTTTTCGCCCGGTTGTGCGATGGCGGCTTGCGCTTTCGCGAACGCGTCTCGGGCGGCGGTGAGTTGCTGTTCAAGCTGCGGTTTGCTCTTCTCATCGGCCGCGATCAGCTTCTGCTCGGCCAGCGCGACTTGCTCCTGCGCCGCGGCCGATTCATGGCGGCGGCTTGCCAGAGCGGCGGCGCCGACACACCTCGCCAACTCCTCGCCCGCGATGCCGTGCGATTGCGCCACCTCCGCCGCATGGGCCGCGCGCAGCATTTCGGGCCGCAATTGGGCCGCCGCCAAACCGAGCTCGGCAACGCTTAAGGCCGCTTTCGCCTGCGCGATGTTCATCGCCGGGCCGCCGCCGGCCGCTTCCACCAACGCTGTCGAAGCGGGCAACTCGCGCAGTTCAAAGCGCTCGAACTCGGCGGCCGCGTCGAACGTGATCAGGTCGAGCGTGCCGGCTTCTCGATCAACGCTCAGCGAAAACGCCAACGCATGCTCGCCATCGATGGTCACGTTGACCAATCGTCCGCGGACCTTAATATCCAGTTCGTAAACCTTGCCGGTTTCGATGGTGCGCGCGATAGCGCCTGGCGGCGGATAGACATAGCCGCCTCCGGTATTATAGGCGATCTGCAATTTTGGCCCACCGGCATAAGCACTGATGTAAATCAACTTCTCGCGCTCGCCGACGACATCGAACGCCAGCCCAACCGAACGCCACATTTGGCCGCCGGTGATGCGAAGCTTCAGCCGCGCGTGAAAATCGGCGGGCAGCGAGTGCTTGCATCGCACATAGCAGCGCGTCGCTCCGGTCTGCGATTGCGTGAGACGGCCCTCGGCGTATTTCCATTGGCCCGGTCCCATTTCCCAAACCACAGCGTTCTCTTGATCGAAATCGTCGGCCACGACCAACTTGCCGGATTCAGCGGCCGGCGTCTGCGCCTCGCGCCGCTCGGCTGCCGCCAGCACATCACGCGACTTGACCAAGGCGGCTTGCTTCTGACCAATCTCTTGGGCCGTGGCGAGCAATTGGTCGGTCAACACAAAGGCCTGCGATGCCGGATTGAACGCCTCGGGCGGCAATTCCACCGGTTGCACGGCGAGCTTGTCGCCAGCCAGCGCGGCGGGCAAACCCGGCGTGATCTGGTGATCCTTGTCGGCATCTTTTTCGTTGCCCCTCTTGTGCAGCCAGGTGGCCGCGTCGGGATGGGCGTCAAAGACGCGCGGCAGCCCGCCACGCTGTAAATCCGACGTGCCGGGCAACGGATCGAGCCGTACCTGGTGCGGCTCGAAAATGGCGCGCAGCCGATAATAGTCGAGTTGCGAAATCGGATCGTATTTATGGTCGTGACACTTGGCGCAATTGATGGTCAGACCCAAAAACGCCTTGGCGGTGTGCTCGATCGTATCGTCGAGCCACGTCGTGCGATTGAACAAATAATAGTTGCGCGCCAGAAAGCCGGTGGCCCGCAACGTGTCGTGATCGGTGGGCGCCAGCTCGTCGCCGGCCAGCATTTCCAGAATCATGCGGTCATAGCCCTTGTCGGCATTGAGCGCTTCGACAATCCAATCGCGCCAGTGCCAGATATGCTTCTGGCTGTTGCGCAGTTGATCGCCCAATCCGTACCAATCGCTGTAGCGCCAAACGTCCATCCAGTGCCGCCCCCAGCGCTCGCCGTAGTGCGGGCTGGCGAGCAAGCTGTCGATCACGCGCTCGTAGGCGTCGGGCCGATCGTCGGCCAAAAAAGCGTGCAATTCGCCGCGCGTGGGCGGCATGCCGATCAGATCGAGATACACTCTTCGCAGGAGCAACGATTTGGGTGCGTCGCCCAACGGCTTTAGCCCGTGCCGCTGTTGCTCGCCGGCCAGCAGGGCGTCAATCGGGTTCATGTCCGCCGCCGCCGGCGCGATCGTGGGGCGGGCCGCCGGCCCGTCTGCCGCACCAGACGGCCCGGCGGGCCGCCCCACAGGTAAGTTTTCGGCTAGACTGCGCATCGCGGCTGGGGCTTTCCGCGGCGGTTGAAAGGCCCAATGCGCCAGCGGATCGTCCTCGGGTTGCTCGTCGGCGGGAGCGACGGCGCCGGCGGCGATCCAGGCGGTGAGCGTGGCGATTTGTTCGGGCGAAAGCGGCTTTCCTTCCGGCGGCATGCGCTCGCTCTCGTCCGCGGCGGCGACACGTGTGACGAGCAGGCTTTCGCGCGGGTTGCCCGCTGTCAGGGCGGGGCCGCTATCGCCGCCTTGCCGGATGGCGGCGGCCGTATCGAGCCGCAGGCCGCTTTCTTGCTTGAGCGCGGCATGGCATGCGTAGCAGCGTTCTCGAAAAATCGGTTTGACATCGCGAACGTAATCGACCCCTTCCTCGGCGGACAGCCGCGCGGCGGCCAGGCAGAGAATCGCAAACAAAGGCGCGAAACGGTTCATAATAGATTGACGCTCCCGTGATACTGGTCGGCAGAACGCCATGATACATCAAACACGCCTGATATGTCACCAGCGCGTCATCAAGGCGCTGCTGTATGCGGACTGGTTTCGCGTGCGATCGGTGGAGTGGGCTGCTTTGCCTTGGCATGTCGCTTTCGTCCGGATCGGTTGCCGACGCTCAACGGCTTGGCGTGCTCGCTTTACGATGCTTCCGATTCAGGCGGCGATCCCGAAGCTTCACCCAAATACCGCGGAGCATCGCCACCTCGCTTTCGGACAGCCCCAATCCGTCCTGGAGAAGAATTGGATCGGTCACATCAAGTACGCTTTCGACCGCGTCGTTTTGAAGACGCTCGTGGAGTTGCTGAAGGTTAAGTTGGTC
>DASVGM010000221.1:0-2267 GCA_036379555.1 Pirellulales bacterium
ATATCTCTCCGCGGCCGATTATGGCAACGGGCTCAGCCACGGCGACGATTGGAGCATGTACACCGGCTACCAAGACGATATTTGCCGCTGCGGCTATCGCCCGGCGACGCCGGATTCTATCTTCGTGCCCGACAACTGCCGCTTTGGTGCCGCGCATCCGACGGTTTGGAACGCGGCCTTCTGCGATGTCCGCGTGCGCGGGTTGAGCTTTGACATCGACCCGGCCATTCATCGGCTGCTGGCCAACCGCGCCGATCAAAAGCCCATCGACGACGGCTTTTTGGGGCTTTAACCGGCCGCCGGTTGAACGAAGCGCAACAAACCGGGCCTGGTTGCCCAGGCCCGGTGATGGCGGAAGTCGAATTGGTTCTCAAGACCGCGCGTAGGCGGCTACTTCAAAATCGTCGAAAGCTCGTCCAGTAGCGAGCTTACTTCTTTCTTCGTGAACTTCCCTTCGCCGTAGGCGCGGTTCGCCTTGACTTCCAGGCCACGGTAGAAGAGTACGGTCAATTCCGCTTCGGGATTCAGCCCATAGTTGGCCGGCCCGCTCTCGCTTTCCACAGGAACGACGACGGGAATATTGGCGATCTTTCCCTTCTCGACGATACTGTTGGCTTCTTTTTCCAACTTGTCGGCGTCGTCGCCTAACAGATTGACGAACACCTTGAGCTTATCGTCCTGGTGCTTTTCGATGGCTTCATCGAGTTGCTTGACCAAACTGGCCAAGGCCGCGTCCGATTTTCGGGCGAAAATCATGACCGCGGGGCTGCCGCCGTACTTTCAGCGATAGCACAACTCTCGGCCCACGCGCACGCCGTCGTGTTCGGCGCCGGCGCATTTAATCACGTTGAACGCATCCACGGAATCGCCGACCTGCGGGCCGCTTTTCAGCGCGCCCGCGGCCAGCGCCGCGGCAAGCATTCCGCATATACCTACTGATCTCATCATAGAGTTCTCCTGAAAACAACGATAACAACGGGTTTTTTCCAACCCGACATTCCGCCCAAATAGTTTACCCGGCCAACCTATGTCAACGCAACATGTCCAGACTTCATCGTCGAGTTCGACGCGGCTGGAGGGTGGGCCTCCTGGCCCGTCACGTTCGCCTGGTGACGGACTAGAAAGCCCATCCTACCCAGCGACCGCCATTGGAATCGCGAGAATTCAGCCGTGTGGGGTGGGCATTGCCCACCGTGAATTTATGGTAGGCAATGCCCACCCCACGGGTCCGCAAGCGGTTATCGGATAGCCTCTCCAAGCACTGGAACTATTACAACGGGCAACTGGCTACTGGCGACTAACGCTCCAAGTAACAGCTTCGGCCGGCCACGCAGTCGGCGCGGTCGACAACGGCGTTGTCAGGGCCAAACTGCCGCTGCGTCTGGGCGCACCAGCAATAGCCGTCGCCCATGACGCCGCTATCGACCTCCGGGTCGAGCGTGCCGGTGACGTACATTCCCTTGGAGAGCAAATGGCGGCAGGCCGGCTGGCGCAACGAATCAGCGGGTTGAGTGGTTGAGTTCGACATAAGCTCTAAAATCCTCCCGTTTCAAAACCGGCGGCGAGCAATAGCGCACGCTCTACCGCGACACTGGCCAACTGCACCTTGTACTGATTGTCTTTCAACGGCGTGGCTCGCGCCACCGCCGCTTCGCCGGCCATGCGGGCCGTCTGCTCGTTTACCGGCCAGCCGATGATGGCCTGCGCCGCCTCATGGGCAATCCACGGCGGCGGCGCCACATGTCCCAGCACCACGTTGGCATCCGTCACCACGCCGCCCGAGGTTCGCAACGCCACGGCCGCGGCCGCGAGCGGATAATCAGGCCCTGCGCCGTGCCGCACTTCATAGCTGGCGTTCAGCACGCCAGCGGCCGGCGGCAGAATGATGTGCGTGAGCAATTGATTTGGCGCCAATACATGCTCGCGCTGGCCTTCGTGCCGCGGCGTGCGGAAAAACTCGGCGATCGGCACGAGCATTTCGTCTTGGGGGCCGGGGCCGGCCACGCGCAGTGTCGCGCCCAAAGCCACCAGCGCGGGTGCGATGCGCGAGGCATGAACAAACTTGGCGGCCGTATCATTGCCAAAAATAGCGTGATACCGGCTATCGCCCTCGACCACCAACTTGCCCCGGTTGGCGAGCAGGCCGTGGCCATTGCGGAAATACCAGCAGCGCGGCCGCTGGCAAAGCTCGCCGCCAATGGTGCCTTGGCCTTGCAACTGCATGGCATTGATTCCGCGAATCGCCTGCTTGACGGCCGGGTAGGCTG
>DASVGM010000222.1:0-7447 GCA_036379555.1 Pirellulales bacterium
GAATCTGTCGGGGGGAGTTCATTCTAGCCAGTCAGTCAGCGCTCCCACCGGGGCAAGCCCGGCGGTGGCGGTGCGGAACAAATCCTGTATGGAATCGCAACTCATTATCGTGTTAAAGTCGGGCATTTTGCGCAGCCCAGCCAGGGCCTGAGCGCTTGGCGGAGCTCGCCGCTGAGTACACCAGACGAGTAAAGGTGTGGGCAGCGGCATTTTTGTCCCTGCTCGAAACAGTCTGAAATCGGTTCAACGAAAGACTATTACAGCAAATCGTAATTGATCGCTCACCAAAGCGAACTCTTTCGTGGATTCGCGCTTCGCGCTAAACTGCGCCGCCTTTCGCTTTGATGATACTACAATTGTGATTCGATTCGCGGGCGATCGGCAGCGCCGAGTGTCGATCCGCCATACCGGCGATGACGATAGATGTAAAGCCCGTCACTTTCTTCCAGCAATTCATAATACCGCGGAAAGGCGTCGATCACCTCCGGCGGCCAGCAATCGGTGTTGTGCTCGATGGCCTCGCGGTGTTCTTCCAGAGTGTGCCGGAGAAAGAGCCACTTGATTCGCCCGTCCGCAAGACGCTCCACAAGCGGCGCGGAATCGAGCGTGCCGTTCTCGACCAATAGCATGTAAAGGTAGGAGTCGTTGATCCAGGGCGCATGGCCGGCGGCCAGCGCCACTTGCACCATGCGACCGTCGGCCAACAGGCCGACAGCGGGCGTTTCGTCGTGCAACCAGCGCCGAGCCGCCGCATAAGACGGAGACTCTTTCACCGGCGAACGAACCTGCCGCCGCAGCTCACGTGCGTAAGGCGCGGCGACAACCAGCGCCAGCAGGCCCATTGCCAGTTGCGCGCGTCGCGCGTCGAGCGCCGCGAGCCAGGCGGCGCCATCGACCGCGATAGCCAGGCCCGCCAAGAGGGCCGGTTCCAAGAAGTAATTGATTTCTGAACCGCGCTTGCAAACCAGCACGGCGGAGATCGCCAGCATCAACACAAAGCTGAACGTGAAGAGCGATTGCGCGAACTGCCGCGGCGAGGAGACAAATCGCCCCGCCGCCACCAGCAGTCCGGCCACGGCCAGCGGCGAGAGGAGGAACTGATACGTAAAAAGATAGCCGCGCCAGAGGTACAGCGGATTGCGGTTGCCCAGCAGCACGCCTTGGAGGAAAAAGCCGTCGCTCGTCCATTGCACCACGGCCCAGGAGAGCGCTCCGAACGCTACGACAGCCGACACGAAAAGGCCCGCATCGCGGTTGCGGCGGTTGCAGACCAGATGCAGCGTTATCGGCAGGGCATTGAGTGCCACCGTCGGCCTGGCCAGCGAACCGGCGGCAATTGACAAGGCCGCGGCGGTCAGCGCCGCTTTGGTGGTCGCCGACGATGAAAGTCGCGACGACAACGCACCAAACAAGTAAGCCGCCGCCGTGAAGGCGACCGCCAACAGATCGACTCGCGCGTAAGGCAGCCACTCATTCACCGGCAGCGAAACTAAAAACAGCAGCGCCGCCAGCATGCCGAGTTCGATACGTCTTGTCAGCCCGCCGGCGGCCAGCGCGGCAAACAACGCCGCCGCCAACGCCGCCGCCAGCGACACAAGCCGTCCGGGCACAAGGCTATTGTGCCAGCCGCCGGCCGCCGCCACCGCGTTGATCGCCCAATAATACGCCGGGCCATAGCAGCTTAACGTATACGGCGGCTCGTGCAGCCAGGCGGCCGAAACCGCTTCCGACCGCATCCGTTCGGCCAAGGCCACGATCGGTCCCTCGCCATAGCTGCGGTGCCGATGAAACACGCGGTAGGTGTTGAACGCCACGACGGCGGCTAGGGCGAATAGGAGAGCGGCCCGCGTCGAAATAGTGAAGAGATGAGAGATGAAAGATGAAGGATGAGGGATGAGGGATGACGTCAATGGAGGCGCGTGCGGTCTCGCGCATTCCGCATGCTGCGTTCTTTGCTCGCTACTTGGCCCGGCCCCGACACGATCATGCTTGGTGCGCTCAACGGTGAGCCGTCCCTCATCCCTCATCTCTCATCCCTCATCTCTCATCTACCGGTTCCGTCCCGGCCGTTTTCGCGTCGATGCGCCGCCGCCGTCTGACCTCCGAACTTCCGATGCCGATAAATGTAAAGCCCCTGTTCCGCGGCCACGGCCTCATAGTATCGCGGCAATGCCTCGATCACGTCGGGAGGCCACATGTGCGTGTCGCGTTCGATCGCGCCCAGGTGATAGGGCAGCGTGCGATGAAAAAACAGCCATTTGATGCGGCCGTCGCGCATCCTCTCTAACAAAGGCGATGATTCGAGCGTGCCGTTGCCCACCATCATGGTGTAAAGATACGGATCGTTCACGGCGGGACGGTGGCCGCTCTCCAAGACCATGTCGATCACTTTCGCGTCGGCCAACAGTTCGACGTTTGCCGGCTCATCCGCGAGCCACTCGCGCACCAAGGCGAACCAGGTGGGCCGGGCAGGCAACGACCGCCAAACCGCTTTCGTGTCGCGCACGGACGGCAGCGCGATGACGCCCGCCAAAATCGTCATGGCGAACATCGCCCGGCGCGCGTTCAGCTCCACCAGCCGCGGCAGCCCGTCGATGGTGATGGCCAAAGAGGCCAACAACGCCGGCTCCAGAAAGTAATTGATCTCCGCGCCGCGTTTGCAACACAGCAACGCGCAAATCGCGAACTCGACGACAAAGCCCAGGCTGAAGAGCGACTGGAAAAAGGGAGGATGGCCTTCCCAGGCCGTCATGTATGCTGGCGACGGGCCAGGAGGCCCATCCTTCTCGCGCGGCGTGCTCGACGCGCGCACGCGGCCGCTCAAGAAGAGCCAGGCGGCCGTAATGAAGGCGCCGGTGGCCAACGGCGTCGGCAAAAACTCATAGCTGGTGGCATAGCCCTTCCAGAGCGACATGGGATTGACATTGCCATTCAAAACGGCCGTTAAAAAGAAGCCGCCGGTACACCATTGCACCAACCCCCAGGCGGCCAATCCAAGCGCGCTCACCACCGCCGCGAACCAGCCGGCCTCGCGGTATCGCCGCGTCAGTAGGAGATGCGCGAAGATCGGCACGGCGGTGAGGGCCGCCGTCGGCTTGGCCAGCGATCCCACCGCCACGCAGACGGCCGCCAGCAACACGCTGCGCAGGTCGCGGCCGAGCGACCAATACGCCGCGGCGGAGAACATCACCGCGAGCGTATCGACGCGCGCGAATGGCAGCCAGTCGGCAAACGGCAACGAGACGAGAAACATGGCGGCCGCGAGCAGACCAAGCTCGGTGTTGCCTGTATGACGGCGCGCCGTGAACCCGGCCAACGCGGCGATCGCCAAACCGCATATCAGCGCCACGACGCGGCCGGGAATGAAACTATGCTGCCAGCCGCTCGCGGCGACCAAAAGATTGGTCACCCAATAATACGCCGGTCCATAGCAACTTAGCCCGTAGGGAAACTCGCGCATCCAGGCGGCCGAGAGTGGTTCATCGCGCATCCGTTCGCATAAGGCCACGATGGGGCCTTCGCCGTAGGTGCGCCGCGTCAGGTCGAAGACCAGACAGATTTCATGTAGGACCGCGGCGGCAATGGCCAGCGCGATGGCCAGACGAGCCAGGTATTTTATTGCCGGCGTGACGGGCCGGCCGGCCGGAGTGTCGCCCGTCGTCGTCACGACCGAGGCATTGTTTTGCATGACCGCACCAGGTGCTCTTGACTCCTTTCAATCAGACGGGTGTTCTAACACGAACGCCCCGCGGCGACCAAGAGCAATTACCGCACGTCATAAAGAACGAGCTTTTCACTTCGGGCGACCACCGGCAACCGCAGCTTCCACTCGCGCCCGGTGACGATTTGCGTGAAACCAAATTCACGGCTCAATCGCCGCCATTCGGCCGGCTCGCGGGCTTGCCAGAGATCATAGCCGCTGTGCATCATCAGGCCGCCCCAATTCTGCCACCACGAGGGCCGCGGCCGGAGAATATCGTCGCCATAGACGCCTTTGACGATGGCGTTCATCGACGGCCCCGACTGCGGCACGTAAGTAATCTGGTTCATCGCCTCGCCATTCAACAGCACCGGCCGCCGCGTGCGCAATTGAACCAGGCACATTCGCGGCACCACGAGCAGCATGCCCGACTCACGCCGGGCGGCCACCACAACCGCATCGGCCTCGGCTGCGCGGAAGATCGCCGCGCCGGCTTTCGCCCGTTCGAGCAGTGGCAGGGAAATGAGCGTTAGGCTGGCCGCCGCCGCGAACGCCACGAACAGATTCTTGGAGGATGGCCTTCCCAGGCCGTCGCGTTGTTTTTTGCCGAGAGACAATGCCAGCGCGTCGCGCCAGCCGAGCGGAATCCAGCCAATCGCCAGCAAACAGCCCAATCCAAGAAGTGCGCCGCCTTTGACGACGAACGCCAGCCAGAAGCAGGCGACCGTCGCGATGCCTAGGATTCGCCGGGCCCTCGGCGTCTGTAGCAGAATTCGTAAGAATTCTGGCGATAAACCGACGCGGCGGCCCGACTTCTTACGAAGCGAGCTATCGGCCGGTGCCTCAGGCGCGATACGTCGCTGCCGGAAAAACACCGCCAAAAACGCCGCAGAGGTCCATAGTAAGATCGCCAGATGCAGATCGCGCATCCACAAATAGCCGCACAGCGACAGGCACGCCAGCGTACCATAGCGAATAAGCCTCGCCAGCCGACTCTTCGCGCCCTCGTCCCCGCATGCCATCAGATACCCCAAAATCAGACCGCTGGCGACAAATACCTTGGGCGCGGTGGGCACATAGATAAGCTGCTTGGAGAGCATCAGCGTTCGCAACAGGCAGTATAGCGCCAGGCCCGCCAGCAAACAGTCAATCGCCCAGGCGCGGCGCAACCGCACGAGCAGACCAATCAGCACCGCGGGATAAACTACGACGGCCAGGTTGATGAACCGGCCCGGCATGGCCATCATCACCGTCATGGGCAGCCAATGCGACACATGCGTCAGGCCGCACAACGCCAGGCTCGCGGCGGTGGAGACGAGCACGATATCCAGCAGCAGGCGGCCCTGTCTCGGCAGTTTCGCGCTGAACCACAACCGGGCCACGGAACCGATGAGAAGCAAACACCAGCCGAATTGACAATCAACGCTCGTCATGGGGAATGGCACGCGATGGTTATCCCAGCCTTCGACAAACGCCGCCAGCAGTTGCTGGCAAAGCGCCCGATCGACCGCCGGCAATCCGCGCGCGATGTACTGCTGCGTCATACAACTGACGGCGGCGAGAGCGGCGCCGGCCATGAACCAGCGCGCGGTCGCGCCGAACGGCTGTTTCCGCATCTGTCCGTTCCACAAAATTGCGACAGCGGCCATCGCCACGCACCAACTTCCCAAGGCCGGATGCACGGCCGGAGCGACGCCCGACAGAAACGCCGCGGTGCGCCGCAAGCCCAACCCCCACAGCGACCAGGCGAACAGCGTGCCGGCCGTTCCGCTGACGCCGTAAGTGGTCCAATACTCATCCGGCAGCACGAAGAGCGGATAGACCTCGCCGCAGCCCTTACAGACATTGGTGGCGACATAAAGAAGCGGCACGGCGCAGGCCACGAGACGATCGCGGCATAGCGCGTAACAGATCAGCCCCAACGCCTGCTGAAAGACCGCCGCGGCAACGCAGGCGATTGCCATCGAAAGCACGCTCTCAGATACTCCGCACTTCAACAACAAGGCGGGAAGCTGATGCAGCAGGGTCCACGACTTGACGTGATACATATAGAACGGGTTATCGGCCGGGTACGGCACCTGTCCTGCCACCGCTTGCGCGCTTTCGACGGCAATCTGCCAGCCGCACGTTAGCCCGAAATAGCTGCCGCAAATGGCGCCGACAAACAAGACCGCGAGCACGTCCGCGTAGTTCACACTCGCAGCCGTCGCGGCTGGAGCCATTTCGATCGGTTGTCGGCGGCGCGGCGCCCGCGGCCGCGATGGCCGCGCAGGCGAACGTCGCCAACGACGAGCTGAATCGGTTTGGGCGTGGGGAGACATTGGGAGTTGCCAGTTGTCAGTTGCCAGTTGCCAGGGTTCAGGGTTCAGGGTTCAGGGTTCAGGGTTCAGGATGAGGGATGAGGGATGAGGGATGAGGGATGAGGGATGAGGGATGAGGGATGAGGGATGAGGGAACCGTGTAGCAGAATTCGTAAGAATTCTGGTCGTAAACCGACGCCACGGCCCGACTTCTCACACAGTCGGCTACGGATCGGTGCGCAATGCCGGCTAGCGACGCCACGCGCCCTCACCCCAGCCCTCTCCCGGAGGGAGAGGGAGCTACGATTCCGCGCCAGCGTCAATTTGCAATTTGCAATCCCTCATCCCTCATCCTCGACCTCAAACTGCCCCAGCCCCATCACGGTCCCTTTACCAAGGTGCAGCCATTGCGCGGCCGCCAACAGCGGGGCCAACTCGCCGGGGCCTTCCGCCAGGGCGAGCGAACCGGTGACGCCGTGCAGATCAAGCTCGTTTTTCTGCCGCGCCGACCAGCGATGCAAATCGAGCCGAACGCCATCCCAAGCCGCTGGCGGCCTGTTGCGGGCCGCTTCGAGTGCGGCGGCCGAGTAGCATTTCCAATCGTCGCGCAGTGGTTCAGGCAAAAACGCTTCGATACGCCGGCAGCCGGCGACCACGATGTCGGCCAGGGTCGGTTGTTCGATCAAACACCCCCGCCGCCGCAGCCGCAATGGAGCGTTGAAAACAAGCCGGCAGGGAGCGTTTGGATCGAGCGGCCAAACAGCCTGTGACAGCGGCCAGGCGAGGGGTTGGGAATTGGGGATTGGGGGTTGGGCCTGTGTAGGAAACGGACTCCGTGCCGTTCCGGACCTTTCTCCCTCTCCCGGAGGGAGAGGGCCGGGGTGAGGGCGGGTTGACCGTTCCTCGCGCAACGTGCCATTTGGCCCGAGCAGGAACGTGCCGCGGATTTGAAACGCCTGTCGTTTTGGCCCCAAACCGCGTCGGGCGGCTTCGTGCCAGGCGTGGCGGCAGGCTTCGTCATATTCGAGTGCTTGGCCGAAGAGAAAGAAGTCGATTGCGGGCGCGCAATGCGGATCGGGCGGAGCGGGCCGCATGAGATAGCCGGGCGTGGTGTTGCCGCCGCTCTCCTCATCACTGCCGAAGACGTTGGCGTAGGCCTCGCGATCGAGATCATGCAAAGCGGCGCCCCAGGTTCCGCGCAGCATGGGCACGGTCGCCGCCACGCCCGGCGTATCGAGCCAGAGGCGGCGGGGAAGGATGAGGATATGCGAGAGGAAGGAAGCGGGCGATAGGCAGCTCGTTGAAGCATTTTGCGCCGCGAGAGCGGAAACGGAATAGTTGACGCTTTGTTGATTCATTTTGTCACCTTGATTGCAAAACTGCGAAACGTCCGGTAGCCCACCGTGAACCCTGCGCAAGATGCCCTCGGCTTGCCCGAGGGAGTTTC
>DASVGM010000223.1:0-10649 GCA_036379555.1 Pirellulales bacterium
GGTTGCCCGGCAAATTTGCCGAGGTGGGCGTGTATCAAGGCGTGACCTCCAAATTGATCGCCAACGTGAAAGGCGACCGAGAGCTCCACTTGTTTGACACGTTCGAGGGTTTGCCGCCTGACTGCGAGAAGGACGCGGGAGTGCATCGCGTCGCGCAATATACGTGCAGCCTGGAGTCGGTGCGGAGTTACTTGTCCGAGTATGACAACATCTTCTTTCACAAAGGGATTTTCCCCGAATCCGCTCGCGACGTGGAAGAGAGCCAATATTCCTTCGTGCATTTCGACGTGGATCTTTATGAGGGCACGTTGGCTTGCCTGGAATACTTCTACCCCCGGATGACGCCGGGCGGCGTGCTCATCAGCCACGACTACGGAATGCTGGCGGGCGTGCAGCGCGCGTTTCAGGAGTTCATGGCGGACAAGCCGGAGCCGATTTTTGAGCAGCCGACGACGCAAGCGTTGATCGTGAAAGGCGGCGGCCCGACGTTGGACATGGCTTTGTCGGGTCAGCCGGAATTGGCCGCTGGTCTAGCGGGACATTAGAGTCGATAAAAAGCCGACTCGGCAACGGAATGCGCGCCGAGCTTAGCAGGATGTCGCGCCACGGTGGCGAAAAGAAGGATCGAGACGTCGCAAGTCTTCTGACTTGCTCTGGAATCGTTCTTTCTTTTCAACTGCCGCGAACGTGAAAGCACTTGTTACCGGGGCCAATGGTTTTATCGGGGAGCATCTTGTCAAAACGCTGCTTGAGCACGGCGACGCGGTTCGCGCCATGGTGCGGCGCGAGCAATCCGCTCCACCGCTAAAGGCTCTGGGCGCCGAGGTGGTCTTGGGCGACGTGACACAGCCCGGCACGCTCGCGCCGGCGATCGAAGGTGTCGACGTGGTGTTTCATCTGGCGGGGCTTGTTAAAGCACTGCGTGCGGAAGAGTTGTTCAAGGTGAACGAGGCCGGTTCACACCACATCGCCGCGGCCTGCGCGCGGCGGGCCTCGCCGCCGGTGCTGGTGGTTGTTTCGTCACTGGCGGCGGCGGGACCGGCCCCGAACGGGCAGCCACGGACGGAAAACGATCCGGCCTCACCTGTTTCCAACTACGGCCGCAGCAAGCGCGCCGGAGAAGTGGCGGCGGTGAAGTTTTCACGCGATGTTCCGGTGACGATCGTTCGCCCGCCGGTGGTTTTTGGCGAAGGCGACACGCACACCTTTCTGTTGTTTCAGCCGATTGTACGGCATGGCGTTCACGCGGTGCCGGGGTTGAAACCGCGCAAGGTTTCCCTGGTGCATGCCAATGACCTTGCCGAGGCGCTGCGTTTGGCCGCCGGCAAGGGCGCGCGGGTGCGGGACGGCGGCGCGGAGGCCGAAGGTTGCTATTTCGTCGCCGGAGATCAGGATCCGGCATACGACGAATTGGGCCGCTTGATTGGCGCTGCCGTCGGTCGGCGGCGAGTGATCGTTGTGCGTACACCCGATTGGATGAACCATTGCGCGGGCGCCGCCAGCGAGCTGGTATCGCGACTGCGAGGGCAGCCGGCTATTTTCAATCTGGATAAGATGCGCGAAGCTTCCGCCGGCTCCTGGGTTTGCTCGTCAAACCGCATCCAGGAACTGGGGTTCCGTGTCGGACGTTCGCTGCCCGATCGCTTGCGGCAAACCGCCGCCTGGTATGCCAGCAAAGGGTGGCTTTAAGCCGTATGCGAACGGCACAGCGGAACAAATCTCACATCGATCCGTTGCTGTTATTCGTTCAAAACATGCTTCATTTCGCGCCGGCGAGGCCCATCCTCCGGCAGTGCCCCCTGCCTCTTTTCAGCCCGCGTGCGGTAAGCTTACCGCGCGGCCATTGCGAACGCGGCGCGCATCTGCGACGATAACGGGTTAGTGTCTTTCTCACCGACCAAACGACTTCGCCTTGGATTGCGTATATGGCAACGAGCGCCCCAAATCCGGAACCCACAGAAGAAGCGTCGTATGGCGGCACCATCGTGCTGTGCGGCATCATCGCCTTGGGCCTGACGTGGACCTATCTTTTGTTCGGTGCGAGCGGGTTGGGCTGGTGGGTGAAGGGCGGGGCCACCATCGTTATTTTTCCCACCATGTATTTCGGCTGGCGCTGGCGGCAACAAAAGATCAACCGGCAGCTCGAAGTGCTACAGCGCTGGGCTGATGACGACGATGCCAAGACCAAAAAACGCCGCAAGCCGGCGTAACAGTGGCTTGGCGAAAGCCGTCCCGGCTTAACTGGCCGTGAGTCCCATGTCGATGCGACGCGCCCCCCGACGCTCGCTTATCGCTTCGCGAACAGACGACCGCCGTAGACGGCCGCGTCGCCAAGCATCTCTTCAATGCGCAGCAACTGATTGTATTTGGCCACGCGGTCGGTTCGCGATAGCGAGCCCGTCTTGATCTGGCCGGTCGAAAGCCCCACGGCCAGGTCGGCGATGGTGGCGTCTTCCGTCTCGCCGCTGCGATGACTGGAAATGCTGGTGTAACCGTTGCGGTGCGCCAACGCGATGGCCTCCATCGTCTCGCTCAGCGTGCCGATCTGGTTGACCTTGATCAGAATGCTGTTGGCGATGCCGCGGTCGATGCCCTCTTGCAGTCGCCGCGTGTTGGTCACGAACAAATCGTCGCCGACGAGTTGCACTTTGTCGCCGCAGCGCTCGGTCAATCGCTTCCAACCATCCCAATCGTCTTCGCTGCAACCATCCTCGATCGAACAGATGGGATACTTCGCCACCCAGTCCGCCAGCAAGTCGACCATG
Organism: Pirellulales bacterium; assembly: GCA_036379555.1. GTDB lineage: Bacteria > Planctomycetota > Planctomycetia > Pirellulales > JAICIG01 > DASSFG01. The sequence goes on from DASVGM010000223.1 coordinate 2,766, forward strand.
CCGGCGGCGTCGAGCGCGCGGCCATCCATCGAATAGGTCTTTTTCTCGGCGTCGTAAAGCTCGGTGGCGGCGACGTCGAGCGCGATGGCCACTTGCTGGTCGCGGCCGATCTTATAGCCGGCCTTGCCGACCGCCTCGACGATCAGGTCAAGCGCCTCGGCGTTGCTGCCCAGGTCAGGAGCGAAACCGCCCTCGTCGCCCACCGCCGTCTTGTAGCCCTTGCTTTGCAACACCTTTTTCAAATTGTGAAAAATCTCCACGCCGCAGCGTAGCGCGTCGCTGAAACGATCGAAGCCCAAAGGCATGACCATGAATTCTTGCACGTCCACTTTGTTGTCGGCGTGTGCGCCGCCGTTGACGATGTTCATCATCGGGGCCGGCAGCAGCCGGGCGCCCGCGCCGCCCAAATAGCGGAACAACGGCAGTCCGCAATGCTCGGCCGCCGCGTGCGCCACCGCCAGCGATACGCCAAGAATGGCGTTGGCCCCCAGGTGCTTCTTGTTCGGGGTGCCGTCCAGCTCGATCAAATAGCGATCGATGCCCGCTTGATCGAGAGCGTCTTGTCCGGCCAGTTCCTCGGCGATCTTTTCGTTGACGTTGTCGACCGCCTTCGACACCCCTTTACCGAGAAACACCTTGCTATCGCCATCACGCAGTTCCCAGGCTTCATGCACGCCGGTGCTGGCGCCGCTGGGCACCGCCGCGCGGCCGAACGAGCCGTCGGCCAGTCGCACGTCGACTTCCACGGTGGGATTGCCGCGGCTATCAAGAATCGGTCGGGCGTGAATATCGACAATCAAGGAGTTCATGGTTCTTCTCGTTTGCTACTGGGTTTCGGATTGGCGGCCAACGCGTCGGTCGGGCAGTTCGCGCCCGGAAAAGAATCCTACAAAGTAAACGCAAGGCGGCGAAAGATCAACTCTTGCCCCTGTCTTGTCGCTCACTTCCCAAGCCAGTACCCCAACCGCTGCTCGCAATGTCATTTCTTCAAGCTGCTGAGTGTGACGGACGCGCCGAGAACAATGGTGAAGACTCCGGCACGCCCCACCCAACGCACCAGACCCCATCGCAGGCCATGCTCCCGCCGCAAGTAATCCCCGAACAGAGCCGCGAATGCCAGCATGGCTACTCCGAAAACAACGCACACCAATCCACCTAGGAAGCGTGAAAGTCGGTCGCTATCTCCAGCTCGCTTTTGGCGTCTTGGCTTGCGGCGAGCAACCGGCTTCTGCGTGGCGGGGGGCTGGGATGGAACGGAGCCTAAAACGACGTTTGAGGAGCAAGACACCGACGTGTTTGGCCAATCCCACAACGGAGCCTGCGCAAAACTATCGTCCGCCGAGGACACGAGCTCGGCGAGAGGCAAGACCTCGTCGCCACGCTCAGCGGGAGGGCGCGGAAGCGGCCGAACAATGTGGCTGAGACCAGCGTCAGTTTGGATTGGCTCGCTGGCGGCATTGCAATCAATCGGCTTCACGACGCGCGACAGTTTCTGGCACTTTGGACAGCGAAAATGCGTCCCCGCGTTTTCGTCGCTCAGCGAAAACGACTTGCCACAGTGGCTGCATGCTACGCGCATTCGTTCCAACGCCTTGAGGTATCGATTGTTCTTCCGAGGAAGGAGAATTCACTGGATCGTTTGCTTGGATACCAAGTCGACCAATCCTGATCATTTTACATGGGCTGCCAGTCACTGGCGAGACCGCGCGGCCTTGCCGGATCGGGGGCCGTCGAACGCGGTTTATGCCGCACGCGGCCGAAAAGGAGGGAATGCGGGACAGCCGCCATCGGCTTTCTTCCGGTCGCCTCTGGCGACCGCCGAACGACCGAGGGCGGCTGTGCCACACGCCGCGAAGAGGCATCATTTCGCGCCGAGTGCCGCGTATGAGTCTATCCGAAAACTCGCCGTGGGGCGGGCCACCGGCCCGTCTGGAAGCGAAAGACGGCTCGGCGAGCCGCCCCACGATACGCCGCCACGGCGAAATTCAAGTTTTCGGATTGCCTCCTTAGAAGGAAGGGGGTTCTCATTTGCATCTCTCTTCATTTGCCTCTCGTCGCCGCTTTCCCTTCGCGGAGCAATCTGTGAGCGGTTCTCAAAATTTTGGCAAATTTTGGCCCCAGTGCGCTTCGCGCCGTTTTTTCAGTTGCTACAATAGGCATGGTAGAGCGAATGGAATGTTTGCGCAGTTGCAATAATCGCTTCTGGCAGGGCGGCCAGGGCCAGAGGCAACCTCACTTTCCCCCGGAACAGCACGATGCCGTTATCGGTCAGCACATTCTTGGACACGATCGAACGCAGCGGTCTTGTCGACAAATCACAGCTCGCTCAGTCATTGACTGAGTTGGAGCGAGTCTCTGGCAGCGATGCCGCCAACGACAGTTTGATCGTTTCCGATCACTTGGGCCGCGCGGGTCTGATCACGCCCTGGCAGACGAAACGCCTGCTGGAAGGGCGATACGCCGGCTATTTCCTCGGCAAATACAAATTGCTCGACCACTTGGGCAGCGGTGGCATGAGTTGCGTTTACCTGGCCGAGCATCCCTTGATGCGGCGGCGGGTGGCCATCAAAGTCTTGCCCAAAAACCTTGTCCACGATTCATCCTATCTGGCCCGCTTCCACCGCGAGGCGCGGGCGGTCGCCTCGCTCGATCATCCCAATATCGTGCGCGCCTTCGACGTCGACAACGACGGCGACGTCCATTACATTGTCATGGAATACATCGAGGGGCACGATCTTAAAGTCGCCGTCGAGCGCCAAGGTCCGCTGGCCTATCGCACGGCGGCCGACTACATTCGCCAGGCCGCCGATGGTTTGGCTCACGCGCACCAGGCCGGCGTGGTTCATCGTGACGTGAAACCGGCCAACTTGTTAATCGACAACAAGCAGGTGGTCAAGGTGCTCGATATGGGGCTGGCGCGCACCTCGGACGACATCGATGCCTCGCTCACCAAGGACTTCGACGAGCGGATGCTCGGTACGGTCGATTATCTCGCGCCCGAACAGGCGTTGGACAGCCATCTGGTCGATCCACGGGCGGATATATATAGCCTGGGCTGCACGCTCTATTTCTCGCTCTCCGGCCGCCCGCCCTTTCCGGAAGGTACGCTGGCGCAGCGGGTGTTGATGCATCAGACTCGCGAACCGGAGCCGCTGGGCGCGAAGCGGCCCGACGTGCCGCCGACATTGGAAGCGATCTACAAACGGATGATGGCCAAGTCGCCGGCCGCCCGCTACCAGACCGCGGGCGAGGTGAGCGCCGCCTTGACCGAGTGGATTCAGCGCTTCGATTGTGGAGAGACTAGCGCCCCCGTGGCGGCCCGCCATGCCGACAGCGACGAAGAATTGTCGCTGGCGCCGCTCGACGACGAACCGCGCGGCCATGCTCCCGTGGCCAAACCCGCGGCGAGAATAAGTTCCGCCTCGGAGGCGTCGCGAGCGGCCAAGGGAGATGCCACCACCGTGCAGCGGCGCGAGAGCGCCAAGCCGGTCTCGGGATCATCCATCAAACTTGCGCCGACCGACCCGCCGGCGAAAACAACTCATGGATCATCCATCAAGGGACGGTCGGCGAAACCTCAGAGCACGGACCCGGCGAAAGGCAAGGGCGGATCGTCGATCAAAGGCGGCAGCGGAAAAGCGGCCGAGCGACCAGTGCCCCGCGGTAGCCCTGAGCCTGGCGCTGCTGATGCGATCGACCTCTCCGCGGCCGGCGGCGTGGAGCTTCCGGACCTGTTACCGGCCCCATTATCGGGCGACGGTTTGCTGGACGGCCTGCTTTCCGACCCTCTTCTTTCCGACTCTCTTCTTTCTGGGCCTCTTCTGTCTGGGCCTCTTCTTTCCGGGCCAACCCTCCTTTCCTCTTCGCAGCCCAATCCGCTCGCGGGCTCGCCGCTGTCCAAATCGGCGGCCAAGCCAAAGTCACGCCGGAGCCTGTGGGAATCGACCTGGTTTTTGATCTTGATCGGCACCTTGCTCGGCGCCGTGCTCGCCGCGCTGATCGTGTTCTGGCGAAGCATGAAGTAGACACCGCCAAAGACGCCGCTGACGTTCGATTAAGGCAGCTTGGCCTGCGGATCGTTCAGGCGTTTTACTGGCTGGGTATTTACTCGACATTGGAGTTCGACATATCATGTGCCGCGGGCGCGCCTGAATGGATTATCAAGGACGCGACCTTGGAGGGCGCGGAACGTCAAGGAATACGAATCATGCGAAAAAAAAGACAACAAGAACGCCGTCCGATACCGCCGTCGTCATGGTCTGACGCCGCGACACGGGTGGTTGAGGAATTAGGAGACGAAAGCGCGGCAGACCAACTCCGCTTTGAGTGCGCGCAAAACGCGATTCGGGTTGAGGCGCAGTCCGACCGCCTGCTGATGACCGTTTTTCTGACGATGATCGTCGGCGGCGTGGCACTATTGTTCACGGTGAGTTTTGACCTGTGGGTCGGATCGCCAATCTTCCTGGCCTTGGCATGTTTCGCGCTGGGACTTAGCCAAACGATACTGCACGCGCGGGGCCTCCGCCGCCTGGCGGAGCATGCCGATGCAGTTACGATGGACGATGAATCCGCCGCCGAACATTTCGAGGAATTGCGGCGTGGAGCCGACTCCGACGCCGGTTTTCAGTTGTTTTTATTGACGCTCGGCGCTTTGTTGGCCGCGGGGGGGCTGATCGCCCACTTTTGGAATTACGCATGGCGTGCCGCGTTGATCGCGCTGGGGCTCAAAGCATTCTTTCTCACCGTCAGCGCCTTGTCGTTTTTCATTGGGAAGCTGCGCAAGTGAGAACGCTGGTGTTTCGCCCTTTTGGAAAAACGCCACTGGCAAACGGCCTTGTCGATTTCCGCCGGCTCGCTGTGAGACGCTTGCCGTATTCCGGCAAAAGTTGAAAGAATCGCTCAACTCAACAGCAACTGCAAGTCTTCGGCGTTCAGTTGGCCAATCACGCTGTTGTCGGCGGAGACAATGGCGTCGGCCAGCCGGCGCTTGTCGCCCTGCAATTGCAAGATTTTTTCTTCCACCGTGTCTCGGGCGATCAAGCGATAGGCGAACACGCGGCGCGTCTGGCCGATGCGGTGGGCGCGATCGACCGCCTGCGCCTCCACCGCGGGATTCCACCACGGGTCGAGAATGAAAACGTAATCGGCCGCCGTCAGGTTCAGACCCAAACCGCCCGCCTTGAGGCTGATTAAAAACAACGGACACTTGGGGTCGGTCTGAAAGCGATCGACGCGCGCTTGCCGGTCGCGCGTGCCGCCGTCCAGATATTCATAGACGATCTTGCGTTTGTCCAGTTTCCGGCGCACCAACGCCAACAAGCTGGTGAACTGCGAGAAAACCAACGCCTTGTGTCCTTCATTGAGCACCTCGTCAAGCTGTTCGAGCAGCGTTTCCAGCTTGGCGCTGGGCTCGTCGGCCTTGCTTTTGTCGAGCAGGCCGGGATGGCAGGCTACCTGCCGCAGGCGAAGCAGCGCCTCCAGCACGTGAATCTTCGCCTTGTTCATCCCTTCGCTGGCGATGCGTTGGTTCAAAGCGTCGCGGTAGTGGTTTCGCAATTCGTCATAGAGCTTGCGTTGTTGCGTGTCGAGCTCGCAGTACAGCGTCTGCTCCGTTTTTTCGGGTAGATCGTCGAGAACCTGCTCTTTGGTGCGGCGCAAAATAAACGGCCGCAGCGCCTTGGCCAACAACTGCACGCCCTCGACGTCCGTGCCGGAGTTTTTCGAGGCGAGCAACTTCAAACTGTTGGAGCGTCCGAGCATGCCGGGATTCAAAAAGTCAAAGATCGACCACAGCTCGCCGAGATGGTTTTCGACCGGCGTGCCCGTCATCGCCAGGCGTTGATCGGCTTGAATCAGCCGGCAGGCTTTGGCGGCCTGCGACGTGGCGTTCTTAATCGCCTGGGCCTCGTCAAGAATGGCGTAATCGAACGGCAGGTCTTTCAAATGCACGGCGTCGCGGCGCAAAGTGCCGTAGGTCGTGACCACAATATCCCATTGATCGAGCCTCTCTCGCTCGTCGCCGCGCGCCGCGCCGGTATAGTCGAGCACCTTCAACTCGGGCGTGAAACGCCGCGCCTCTTCAATCCAGTTTCGCACCAGGCTGCGCGGCACCACCACCAACGTCGGCCGCCGCGACTTGCCGTTGCCTTTAGCTTTACCCTTGCCCTTGCCTTTGGCTTTGCCTTTACCGTTGCCATTGGCATCGGCGTTCCCATGACCGTTGCCGCGGCGGCGTTGGAGAATCATGGCCAGCACTTGAATGGTCTTGCCCAGACCCATATCGTCGGCCAGGCAACCGCCGAAGCCGAATTCTTCCAAAAACAAAAGCCAGCCTAAACCGTCGCGCTGATACGGCCGCAACGTGCCCGAAAAGCCCGCCGGTTCGGCATGCGACTGAACACCTTCAAACGAACGCAGCCGCTCGCGCACGCGCTGAAAAGCGGCGTCGATATCGACTTCGGGCTGGGCGCTGAGCCAGGCGTCGAGCAGCAGCGCCTGCGAAGGCTTGAAGCGGAGTTTGTCGCCATCGGCCTCGCCCATGGCGGCCAGCGGAGCATAACGCGCGAGCCACTCGTCGGGCAGCATGCCGCGGCTGCCATCGCCCAGGGTTACGAAATCTTCGCCGCGGCGCAAGGCTTCGAGCAACAGAGGCAAACCGACCTGCTCGCCTTCATAATCGATGTGGCCGTCCAGTTCAAACCAGTCGACGCCCGACGCCAGGCTGACATGAGTGGTTCCGGGGCGACGCAGACGATGCCCTTCGGCCTCCACGTGCCAGCCCGCGTTGCTCAGGCCCACGACGAGCGGGGCGAACTCTTTGCGGGCCACCTTAAAGGTGCCGTAGTAGCGTTCGGCATAGCTGGTGGGAGTGGCGCCCAGCTTGAATAACTCCGCCATCGCCGCTTGTTCGCGCTGGGCGTCTCGATAAACAATCCGCCGCTCGTTGACGTCGTGAATCAACAAACGCTCGTCGCTCTCGGCGACGATCAACCCGGCGTAATCATAGGAGAGCTTGCCGACGAGCCAGGTTGTCGAACCAATGGTGACGGGGCCGATTTGCACGCGCGGTTGGGGCTCCGCGCGTACCTGGGCCCACTTGAGGTCATCGGGCAAGTCGATCGGCGGCAGGTGGCTGTTCTGCAACACCTCGGCCACGAGCGCGTCTTCTTGACCGGCGGGAAGATGAATCGAGCCTAACCGGCGGGCGGCGGCGATCATCTGCGGCGTGACGGAGCTATCGAGCAAACCGATGCGCTCAGGGAACATGATCACGCCGGGAAAGACCATGAGAACTTTGGCGATATCGGCCTCCTCGCCCTCGCGATACAGCGTGGGCACGATGTCGCGTCCGGGTTTATCTCCGGGCGACGAGAGGCACAGCTTGAATTTCCAAGCGGGTCCGTCGTCCCAACTGAGGATTTGCGGTTCCTCATTTCGCGGGTCGATGCCGGGCACCCAGCCGAACCGCCCCGTGGCCGCCAACCGCGGCAAGACCGCCGCGAAGACCGCCTCCGCCAATTCGCACGACGAAGTTGCCGGCGCGCGGTAGTAATAGCGGTACGAGTACTGATCTTCCGACCGCATGTTGCGCATAAGCAGCGTCAGCAGTTCGCGGTCGGCCGCATCGGGCATGGCGGCGATGTCGTCCGCGGTCAAATTCCACGCCGACGAAACCCCCAACGTGCCGTTGCGTTTCACCGTGCGCTTGATGAACTCGATTTTCAACTGCGAGGCGCCGCGCAGCGATTCGATGTTAATACGGTAAAAGAGCCGGTGCTTTTCCGGCGCCAGACGTTGCTCGCGCGTCCGCTTCGCCGCGGGTAGTTCGGCAATCGCGAACGCACTCAGCGCCGCACGCCATTGGGCGCGCTGTATTGCCGCCAT
>DASVGM010000224.1:0-3191 GCA_036379555.1 Pirellulales bacterium
CAACCATGTTCAGCACCTTTCCGCCCGCGCTCAGCACCTCGCCGGGTTGGGAAATGCGAAACTGCACGCGGCCATCGCACGGCGAACGCAACGCGCTGTCATCGATATCGGCCTGGATGCGTTCGATCGTCGCTTGGGCCGCCCCAACGGATGCTTCGGCGGCAATGATCTCTGAATTGGCCGTGCTGATCGCCGCGTCGCCGGCCGCCACATCCGCCTTGGCTCGACTGACGGTCGCCACAGCGGTGTAGTACGCGGCCTTGTCGGTGTCGAATTGTTCCTTCGTCGTGGCGCCTGTCTTGACCAGTTTTTCCGTCCGGGCAAAATTACTTTTTGCCAGGTCCAGTTCAGCCTCGTGCTGCACAACCACGGCGTCGGCCGCCGCTTTCTCACTCTGGCGCTGCGTCAAGGTACTTTGGGCTGTCGTTACGTTGGTCTTCGCCCGACGGAATTCCGCCTCGGCTTCGCGGAGTTGGGCCTGCAGCACTTTGGTGTCCATCTGCGCAAGAAGCTGGCCGGCGGTGACAAAGTCGCCTTCCTGCGCCAGGACGGACACGAGGCGGCCTGCGATCTTCGCGGCAATGTCGATCTCCACGGCCTCGATGCGGCCGTTGCTTTTCGCGAATCCCGCCGGCAGTTCCTGGGGCTGCAACGACTTCCATTCAAAGTAGCCGAGGCCGCCAACCACGATCACTGCCGCCGGCAGTAGGAATCTTCGCATGGTTCTTTACGCTCCGGATTTCGGTGAAGCGGCCTGTCTCCGTGTCGCGATCAAGCCGGATCGGATCGTGGCAGCGCGCGGAGCGCCACGCCAAGGCCGATCCAGTTGAAACCGCGAAAGACGAAGCTGATTCCCACGAACAGGCCGATCACCCATAGCGCTGAGGCGGGCCACTCCAGCCAGATCATGACTCCAAGGATCACGTCGATCACCCCGCTCACCAGCGGCCAGCCCCACGCGCCGAAACGGTAAGTCAAGGCCGCGACAATCTTAAATATGCCGCCCACCATCAAGAGGCACGCCAGCAGCAGCGTCAGGGCGAGCAAGGCATCGACCGGCGCCCGCAGGAACAGCATCCCGACGACGAGCGACAGCAAGCCGGAAAGCAAGTGGAAGAAAAAGCCGCTCCACCGCCAGGACCAGAACGCGCCGATGGTCTCAGCCAAGCCTCCCACCAGCAGCAACGCGCCGATCGCCAGGGCGGTAGCCAGCCCCGCAATCCAGAGCGACCCCAAGGCGACTCCCCCCAGCACGACCAGCGCCAGGCCCAGCAGCACAAACCACAGCCAGTTGCCGCGGAGGGCCGAAAGTTCGTGCCGCAGGTCCGCGACCAGCGCGCGCCCATCGGTGGTTCCCATCGTTAAGTCATCCCTTTCAAGTTGCACTACCTAACCATTTCGTAACTATTGCGTCAAGCTAACAAACCCCCCCTCAAGCGATCAATACCCCTGGTGGTTTGAGCGGCGAACTCGAACATTGACGCTGGCCCTGCCGTTGCGAAGCGCGGCCGAGGAGCGGCGGGCTACAAACTAAGAGGCTATCCGAAAACTCGCCGTGGGGCGGGCCGCCGGCCCGTCTGGAAGCGAAAGACGGCTCGGCGAGCCGCCCCACGATACGCCGCCACGGCGAAATTCAAGTTTTCGGATAGCCTCTAAGATTCCATACTGGATTTGTTCCGCACCGCCACCGCCGGGCTTGCCCCTAATGTCACGAGATTAAGGGGCAACTCGACATTCAGCGACGGTAGCGGACGATGCCCTCGGCTTGCCCGAGGGAGTTTTACGTTGGCCGTCTACTATGATTCTCCACCCGGCAAGCGGGTGGCATCAAAGCTTAATCTCGTGACATGAGGGCAAGCCCCGATCGTGGCGGAACAAATCTAGTATCAAGCAAGTCGGGGCGCAACAACCGATTTTGCGCAGGCCAGCGCTGGACCAAGACCAAGGTTTGCGACGACCAAGGTTAGTGGCCGTCACCATCGCCATCCGCGTCGAGCTTGGCGCTGGCGGCCTGTGCCTGCTGCGAAATGTTCAGCATGTCCTGAATCGGCTGCGAGGGGGCGGCGGTGGAGCTTTGCACCGCGGCCGCGGCTTGGCTCTGTAGCTGGGGCGTCGCAGCAATTGAAGAGAAGTGGCCGATCGGTTGTGTCACAGCGATCCTCCTGTTGGCAAAAACACGTTTTGGATCAGCGCGTTGATGATCCTCCATTCGCGATGATCGGACGCTCCAATGCCACCATCCATTAGATTCTCATGTGAGTGGATTCGCGTGGCGAGCCACCTTCAAATCATCGACAAGTACGGCAAAATCGCTACAGTCAATTGGATTGCCCCGAACCTCGAACCCCATGATTCTGGTCACATGATTCTGGTCACAGGCCTGACTCCCGCCTGGCAGCAAATCCTGCAATTTGAGTCGTTGCGCCTCGGACAGGTAAACCGTGCCCGCACGGCGCATTGGTGCGCATCGGGCAAGGTCTTCAACGTGGCGATCGCGCTGGCGCGTTTGGGCGCCGCTTGCCAGTGCGTCAGCCCGGTTGGAGAAAATGTTCACGAACCGGTTGCGGCGGAGTTGGCCGAGCAGGGTGTCGAACCGCGATGGGTCGTAACTCGTGAGCCGACGCGCACCTGCACGACATTGATTGATTCATCGAACGCGACGGTGACCGAACTGGTCGAGAACGCCAGACCGCTGGACGAGCGTGAGTTGACCGCCATGACCGCGCTTTACGCGGCCGAAGTCGCGCGGGCGTCGGCCGTCGTGCTCACCGGTTCGCTGCCGGCCGGCACGCCGCACACGTTCTATCGCGACTTGCTGGAGCGAACGCCATGCCGCGCCATTCTTGATGGCCGCGGGCCTGAATTGCTGGCGGCGTTGGAGCAAGCGCCGTTTGTCGTCAAACCCAACCGCGAGGAGTTGTCCGCCACGTTTCACCGGTCGCTGGCCGCTGACGACGAGCTGGTCGCCGCCATGCGCGAGTTGAATCAACGCGGCGCCCGGTGGGTGGTTGTCACGGATGGAAGCGAGGCGGTCTGGGCCAGTTCGCTGGACGGCGTTTTTCGCTTGCGGCCGCTGGCGGTGGAGCAGGTTGTCAACCCGATTGGCTGTGGCGATTGCCTGGCCGCGGGGCTGGCCTGGGGTCTGTCGCTTGGGCATGAGGTACCGCACAGTCTGGCGATTGGCATGGCGG
>DASVGM010000225.1:0-8502 GCA_036379555.1 Pirellulales bacterium
AGATTGCCGAGGCCGACGAGCAAGGGAGCTTCGGCACATATGAATGTCCACAGTCGCCCAGCACGCGTTGGCCCCACGGGTTAAAAGAAGTCAATCCACCGCCGGGCACGGAAAACTACGCGTGCGACCTGGCCTTGGATCCGGGCGGAACAATGACGGTAAGCGTGGTCGATCCGGACGATCGGCCATTGACGGGCTTCGAGGCCGACGGCAAATCGGCGACCTGGCACGGCTTTGGCGCGACGATTCAGGGCAGCACGTTCGAGGTCGTCGAGCTCGGCCCCGATGAAACACGAACGGTGGTGATTCGCCACAACGAGCGAAAACTGGCCAACGCCGTGAGCGTGCGCTTGGCCGATTATCCTACCGGCGAGATGACGGCCGCGCTCGCGCCGGCGGCCAGAATCATCGGCCGCGTCGTCGATCAGACCGGCGTGCCGGTGCCGGCGGCGGCACTGGAACTGCATTGGTACGCGTCCGAGGGCGGCTCACGCGGCAATCTCGGCGCGGCGACGACCGACGAGCGCGGGCGATTTGAATACACGAACCTGCCCGCCGGTTGTATCTACAATGTTCAGACGCAGGTACGCGGCGACGACCGCATCTATATCGAATCGATCAAGCGCCTCGCGCCTGGCGAAACAAAAGACCTCGGCGACATCAAGATAATCGGCGTGATCAAGCCGCAAGCCGAGAATGAGGCGAGGTGAACGGCAAAGTAGCAGGCACACTCCGTGTGCCGTAGCAGCGTCAGATAGGGCGTCGCGCCGACGAATCGCGCATGGATGGATAAATCCTCGGCCCAACGCTTCGGCACACGGAATGTGCCTGCTACTTTAGGCGGCCTCATTCTTGGCCGCGTGAAGTATAAATAAAAACAGTCCGGGCGGCCGAAGCCGGCACCGGACTGCTTTCTCTCCCTCCCGGGGAACTCTGCCTCAACGCATGACCGCAGCGGGCCATGCACTGGTAACGTGTAAGGCGGGTATTGCCGACCACCCAAATTCATGGTCAGCGATGCCCACCGCACATGCCGCCCAGCGGCACTTTTCGCCGCGGCCGCCTGCCCACCGCGGCCACAATGGAGCTATCGGCCGTTTCGCTGGCGCTACTTTTGACCACTTTCCGTATTGTGCGGCGCAAGGCGTTTAGAGAGACTACGCGCGCATTGCCGCTCGTTTCGTTCATAAAGTGTGACGATTGCGCCGATGGTATCGAGAGAAGGAGCCCGTCCATGAGCAAAGTCAACCGCATTTCACTGGCCATCATGCGTTCCTCGCTATTGTGGGGCACGCTGATTTCCGTTCTTTTCTTCGCCCCCATTCAAACGGGCCACTGGCGCGACCCCTTTGTATTACGCTACTTCGCCGGGCATTGGGTCGAATATTTGGAAACCGCCATGTTCTTCGTGGGCATGGCCAGCTTGATTATCAAGGCGCTCGACGTGGGCCGGCAATCGTCCGGCCTGCATGCCACCCTGCTGCCGGCACGTTCGGGCGAGGCGCAGCCGCCCGCCGACGCACAGCGGTTGCTTCGCCATCTTTCCCAGTTGCCCGAGTCCCAGCAAGACGACTATCTTCCCCGCAGATTGCGTGAAGCCCTGCAATCGGTGCTGTTTGCCGGCACGGCCGACAAGCTGGGCGACGAGTTGAAATATCTGAGCGAATCGGACGGCGCCCGTTCGCACGCCAGCTATGGCCAGTTGAGGATTATTATTTGGGCGATTCCGATTCTTGGCTTTCTCGGCACGGTCATCGGCATCACGATGGCCATCGCCAGCTTGAACCCGCAAGCGCTGGAAGACTCGTTGCCCACCGTTACCGGCGGCCTGGGCGTGGCCTTTGACACCACGGCCTTGGCTCTCGGCTTGTCGATGGTGCTAATGTTTTTTCAATACTTTGTGGACCGCATCGAGGGCCGATTGCTGGCGGCGGTGGATGGCCGTGCCGCCGACGAACTGGCCGGACGCTTCGAGCAACTTGGCGCCGGCGACGATCCGCAGCTTGCCGCCATGCGTCGCCTAGCCGAAACCATGCTGAGAGCCACCGACAAACTGGTGCAACGCCAGGCCGAACTATGGCAGCAATCGATTGACGCCGCCGGCACGCGCTGGAGCGAAATGGCCACCTCCGCCCAGCGGCAGATGGAAAGTTCTCTCTCCGGCGCGTTGGCCCAGGCCATGACGGCGCACGCCGAAAAACTCGCGGCCTCGGCCGAGGCCACCGCCGAGCAAAACCGCCGCAATTGGAGCCGTATGCAGCAGACCGTGGCCGACAGCACGCAGGCCATCAAGGCCCAGCAGGGCGAGCTGGCCCGGCAGGCGGAAATCTTGCTGCGCGTCGTCGACGCCACCGGCAACATCGCCAGGCTGGAAGAGCAGCTTAATCGCAACCTGGCCGCCTTGGCCGGCGCGCAGCATTTTGAAGAGACCTTGTTGAATCTGTCGGGCACAATCAACCTGCTGAATGCCCGGCTTGGGCATGTACACGCACCGCAGGTCGGTCTGACCCACACCGGGCCCGTGAGTAAGGCTGCATGAGACGTCGTTCGTCCGCCAATCAAGAATCCGCCGGGGTATCGTTGTTTCCGTTCCTGGCGGTACTGCTTTGCACGATGGGCGCACTGATTGTGGTGCTCGTCGTCATCGCTCGGCATGCGCACCTGCAAGTGGCCGAGGCGGCCCGGCGCGCGGCGGACGAGGCGGCCCGGAACGACTTGGCCATGCAGCGAGAAAACATCGAATGGCGCATTAGCGAGCTTACCAAGTCGCGCGCCGCCACCAAGAAGCAGCTCGATGAAAAGCAGCTTGAGCTAAGCCACATTGAAGAACACGCGCGGCGCCTTCACGACAAGCTGGAGGAATTGGCCTCGGCGAAAGAACACTTTCATGAAATGGCCGCCGGCGATGCCAAAGAGAATGACGAGCTGAAGGCCCGGTTGGCGCGCCTGCGCGGCGACGCCGATCGCACCAAGGCCCAGATCAACGACCTGCGCGCCAAGGCCGGGCCGGGCGGGGAATCGTACGCCATCATTCCCTACCACGGGCCCAACGAAACCTTCCGCCGGCCACTTTACATTGAATGCCGTAAAGAAGGCGTCATTTTGCAGCCGGAGGGCATCGTGCTCACCGAAGATGATTTTCTCGTCGATCTTGGTCCCAGCAATCCACTGGTATCGGCCTTGCGGGCGGCGCGGGACTATCACGCGCGCAACCAGCTTATGCACCGCGCGCAAACCACCACGCCGTATCCGCTGTTTTTGATTCGTCCGGATGGCATTGAAATGTCGTATCACGCCCGTTCCGCCATGATTTCCTGGGGGCCGGAGTTTGGTTACGAGCTGATCGGCCAGGACTGGCCGCTGGAGTATCCGCCGCCCGAACCCATGCTGGCATTGGCCATGAAGCAGGCTGTCTCGGAAGGACGCATGCGCCAAGCGTATATTGCCAGCGCGGCGCCCATGTTGTCGCGCGCGGGCAGCCATGCCACGTTTCGCGCGTCGGCACACGGCGGCATTACCCAAGTCGAAGGTTCGCCAATGGGAGGCGGCCGCCGCGGCAACGGCCGCCCGCGTGGTATAATACATGGCCGCAGAGGAATCGGCGGCGGAGCATTGGGTGGAACGGTCAGTGGCGGCGGTGGTGGAACCGGCGGGAGTGGAACCGGCGGAGGCGGCTTGGTCGATTCGGGCGGTGGTTCGGGCGATGGGCCAGTACACAGCATCGACGGCGGCGACAACCCCTATGAAAGCGCGTTGGCCTCGTCGTCGTCGAGCGGACGATACGGACGCGGCGGAACAGCCCTTGCGGGCAACTATGCCGGTCAGCCGGGCGGACGCTATGGCGGCCCGGGCCAAGGCGGTTATTTGCCCGGAGGCGTGAGGCCGCCGATGGCCGTGGGCGCGAACGGATTTAGTTCATCGTCTGGCCCTGGCAATGGGTCGCCTGGCAACGGCATCGGTGGCGGACAAGGCGCCCGCTCTGTCGGGAACGGACTCCGTGCCGTTCCTCCCGGCAACGGCCGCAAAGGAACCGGCGGCGCCGCGACCGGTGGCACAGACGGCGGCGAAGCCGGCGGGGATACGTTCTTGGCTCAAGCGAATTCGGCCGGCGGCGCGGGCGGCATTGTGGATTATGCATCCGCCTATGGTCTCGGCGGCGGCAAACGGGCAATGGGCCGCGGCGGCAATGGTCAGCAAGAGGGTTCCACCGCGAATGGCACGGATGGGCGCAATACCGGCCGTTACGCGGCGAGCGGTCGCCAAGGCGCCGGTGGCGGAACCGGCACGCCGGGAGAAACCGGCGGTAAAATTCCCGACAACACCGGCGCGACGGGGCCGGGCGGCCCTTATCGTATGGCCGCGGCTGGAACAAAGACAAAAGGATCATCAGGCATTGGCAATTCCGATCTCACGGGTGGCGCGGCGGGCGGCCCAAGCGGCGCGGGTCTGAACGCACCGGCCAGCCCCAACGGCTTTGCCGGCGGAAGCGTGGTCAGCGAACAACAAGCGTCCTCGCCCGCTGCCAAGGCAGGCGGCGACGGAACGGTCCAAGCCGGTTCGGGCAGTCCGGTCGTATTGTCGGAGAGCCGCGGCGCGGTCGGCGGCGCCACCGAAGGCGACTCGTCAGGTGGCACCTCGGCCGGCGGCAACTCGTCAGGTGGCAACTCGGCCGGCGGCAATGCGGCGAATAGTAACTCCGGCGGCGGCAACCGTGGCAAATCTCGCGGACAAACCGCCGGCGGCACTTCCGGCGGAGCAGCGGGCGGTTCCAGTTCAAGTTCCGCGATGGCCGCCGGGCAGCAATCGGCGATGGGCGGCTCGTCATCGTCGATGCAGGCGCCGCAGGGCGGCAGCCCCTCGATACCCATGCCCAATCTGGATTTCGGCCAGCGCAACTCACAAGCGCCCGAGAGTATCGCCAAGAAACGCGATCGCAACTGGGCCAACCCAGACGCCGGCACGTCGAGCATTCCCATCGAGCGACCGCTACACCTTGTTTGCGACGCCGATCACCTGACGCTGTTGCCCGAGGGCCGAGGCCGACAGGGAATGCGCGTGATTCCCTTCAAGCGTCAAACGGTGGAATCCGTCGACGACCTGGTCTCGACCGTGTGGGACCGGATTGACTCCTGGGGCACGGCGGGCCGGGGCATGTATTGGCGGCCGGTCTTATTGATGGAGGTCGAACCAGGCGGCCAGCGTCGCTATGCCGAGTTGCAAGCGTTGCTTTCCGACAGCGGCTTTGACATTCACGGCAAGCCTCGTCGCCGCGTCCTTGTCGCGCCGCGAGCGGACAGTGTGAGGCGGCGTTAGAGGATAAGGAGATAAGGAGACAAGGAGACAAGGAGACAAGGAGACAAAATGCAAAATGCAAAATGCAAAATGCAAAATGCCGCAAGCGGAAGCAATCTTTCTCTCATCCCTCATCCCTCATCCCTCATCCCTCATCCTGAACCCTGAACCCTGAACCCCGAACCCACGGAACGCCACGGAGTGCGTTCCCTACAGACCCTGAACCCTGAACCCTTCCATGCGTAAACCTCGACAAGATGCTGAAGCGATCGGGAGCGACTCCTTCTTGGACGTCGTGACGAACATCGTCGGCATTCTGATCATTCTGGTGATGGTGGTGGGAATTCGCGTCAAGAACACGCCGTTGCCGGCTCAAGCCGACGCCGACGAAGCGAAACAGCAGGTGGCGAGGCTCGACGGCCAGGCCGAGGCGCTGGAGCAAGACGTGCTGCGTTTGGAGGGCATGATTAAGTCGGTCACGCTGTCGGCCCAGGCAAAATATCAGGAACGCGGTCTGATGGCCTACGCGCTGGCGGAAAGCGAACGCGAACTGGAAGAGGCGAAAAAGGGCCTGGGCGCGGAGAATCAATCGTCGTTTGAAATTCGCCGGGCGGTTTCTGCCGCCGAAATGGACCTCAAAAAGCTCGCCGCGGCCAAGGCCGAAGCGGCCAAACCCAAAAAACGCGCGCCCATTCAAATCAAGAGCTATCCCACACCGATCAGCAAAACGGTCTTTGGCGATGAGGTTCATTTTCAGCTTAAACATGGCCGGCTGGCTGCGGTGCCGTTCATGGAATTGGCGGACCTGTGCGTGCGCAACGCCGAACCGCACAAAGAGCAATTGGCCGGCGGCCATGACATTTCAGGCGTCGCCGGCCCGCGGCGCGGCTTTGAGGCGCACTATACATTTGAGCCGATCGATCTCGGCGACGGACGCATCGGCACGAACTTCCTGGTGGAAATGGTTCCCATCTCCGGCGACCTCGGCGAAACGGTTGACGACGCCCTCTCCGCGACATCGCAGTTTCGCCTGCGGTTGGCCGATTCACCGCCCAGGGAAACGACGGTCACGATCTGGGTTTACGGCGACAGTTTTACGGAATACGCGCGCATCAAGGAAATACTCTATCAGTTGGGCTACCATGTCGCCGCGCGTCCGCTGCCCGACAGCATGTACATCGGCGGCTCCAACCATCACGGCACGCATTCCGCCGCGCAATAGGCCGCTGGTGCCGCAACTGCCCGCGGTGACGGCCGGTTAATCCGCCAGCGGCGACACCTCCACCTTGTGAATCTGTACGCGGCTGCCGGGGTCGTGTTGTTGAAAGGCGAAGTGACCCTGCTTAAACGTCTTGTCGAAATCAAGGTATTCATACAACTCCGTGCCGTCGACCGATATTTTGATGCGCGTCATCTCACGGCCGCGCCATGTGTCGTCACGCACTTCCAGCTCATAGGTGAACCAGGTGTCGGGCTTCACAAGCTGCCGATAGAAATGGCACATGCCATAGAGCGAACCCGTGCGAATCGGATCGCTGTGGGTGCTGTCGATCTGCGCCTCGTAACCATCGGTGAAGCCGGGTTTGCGCGTGGTGCGAAAATAAAGCCCTGAGTTGCCGTGATCGTTGATCTTGATTTCAGCGCGGTAGCGGAAGTTTTTGTATGGCCCCGTGGTGCAAACCAACATCGACGCCGGGCCAGACCCGCAAATCGCCCCGTCTTTCACCTCCCATACGCTGGCCTCCTGGCCGACCTTTTCCCAACCATTGAGCGACTTGCCGTCAAACAGCGGCAGCCACTTGTCCTCTTCCGCCGCCGCCAAACAGCCCGACAAGACACAAACCATACCGGCAAACACAACAAACAAACGATTCGACAAGCTGTTCATCCAAGTTCTCCCAATGTTCAAAAGAGGCCATCGGACATATTATGGTCAGCCGCCGTTTCCATCGCTAGCCTGGATTCCGCTGGCGCCCCAGGCGACTCAACCTTTGCGAACTCGCCCATCCGTTTCCGCGTATCCGCCCCAAATCGCTCTAGGCTTGCATCCGGCTGTCGAGTAAGGTTTGCAAACTTTACAAGCCGTCAGGCCGAATCGTTGCCCGGCGCGGATGAACCGGCGAACCATCGCAAGACGGTTTTTACGGCGATTTCCGCCTGGTGGAATTGGTCTGAGAGAAGAAGTATGCCGTGTGGCCTGCCGTTTGCGTAGAGGCCGGCGGACATACGCGATGGCAACGTCTACCATCGTTTACCGTTAGATTGCCGGAGTAGAGAGCATGGAAGCTCGTCTTTTTTCAACCGCCTTTGTGGCGGCGGCGCTCGTGTCGTTGGGCGCCAGCCATCGAACCGCGAATTTTATTGTTCGCGCCCATAGCGTCGAAATCGCCAAAGAAGTGGCGTCGGCCGCGGAGAAATACCGAAGTGAATTGGCCGTCGAGTGGCTCGGCAAGGAAATGCCCAACTGGTATCAGCCCTGCCCGATCACGGTGGAGGTTGGCCCGCAACTTGGGGCCGGCGGCGCCACCAGTTTTGTCTTTGATCACGGCGACGTGTTCGGCTGGCAAATGAACATTCAAGGCTCGCGCGAGCGCATTCTCGATTCGGTGCTGCCACACGAAATCACGCATACGATCTTTGCCAGCTATTTTCGCCGCCCGCTGCCGCGCTGGGCGGATGAGGGCGCCAGCAGCACGGTCGAGCACGACAGCGAGCGCCGCAAGCAACAGCGTCTGTTGATTCAATTCTTGCAAACGCACCGCGGCATCGCCTTCAACGACATGTTCGCCATGAAGCAATATCCCAAGGACATTTTGCCCTTGTATGCGCAAGGGCACTCGCTGGCGACGTTTCTGGTGGCCCAGGGTGGCAAACGGAAGTTTTTGAAATACGTGCAAGACGGTCTTGATACCAACAATTGGCGGGCGGCCACGCGAAACCACTATCGTTTCGGCAGCCTGGGCGAACTGCAAAACGCCTGGCTCGGCTGGGTGCGGCGCGGCAGTCCCTTGCCGTTGTCCACGCCCGGCCGCGAAGCGGCGGCGGATGAGCAGGTTGTCGTCAACGAAGCGCGGCCGCCGCGGCCGGCCGGTGATCTCGTGCATCGCCAAGCCGCGCTCGCGAACAACGATGAACTGGCGACAGTGACGCCCGGCCCGCCGGCCGACCAAGAGAGTCGCCCGCAACCGGCGCGCCAGGTGGCGCTCGAAT
>DASVGM010000226.1:0-23818 GCA_036379555.1 Pirellulales bacterium
TTTTTGAGCGATCAAAAATTGTTTCGATAGCTCAAAATCATGCGATGGTTCCTGTTTTATGCCGCTTTTTTGCTGCCGATGGGCCTCTCCGGCTGTCACGGGCAGGCAAACGGCTCTGCCACGGCGGCAAAACATCGGCAACGCTCCGACGTCGATGGCGATAAGCCTATTCAGATTGTCGCGACGACCGGCATGGTGGCTGATCTGGTCGAGCATGTGGGGAAATCGCAGGTCAAAGTGACCGCGCTCATGGGAGAGGGCGTCGATCCGCATCTGTACAAACCTTCCGGCGGCGATGTCGCGCGGCTGCATCGAGCCGACCTGATCTTTTATTCCGGCTTGCATCTGGAAGGCCGCATGGGCGACGTGCTAGCTCAGATCGCTCGTGGCAAGCCCTGCGTGGCCGTCACCGAAAAGCTCGCTCGCGAGCGCCTGCTGCAAGTTGGGGGCGAACAATTCGATCCGCACGTTTGGTTCGACGTGGCACTGTGGAGCGAATGCTTAAAACTGATCGAACAGACTTTGGCTGATTTCGATCCGGCTCATGCCGCTGACTACAAACGGCAGGCGGCGGCATATCGTGTCCAGTTGGCCGCGCTCGACGACTGGTGCCGAGAGCGGATCGCCGCGATCGCCTCCGAGCGCCGCGCGCTGGTGACCGCGCACGACGCCTTCCATTATTTCGGCCGGGCGTACCAGATCGAGGTGAAAGCCATTCAAGGCGTCAGCACGCAAGCCGAAGCCGGCGTGGGCGACATCAATCAACTTGTCGATTTTATCAGCCGGCGCAAGATCAAAGCCGTGTTTGTCGAATCGAGCGTCAGCGAACGCAACATCAAGGCCGTGGTCGAAGGGTGCGCGGCGCGAGGCCATCATGTCGAAATCGGCGGGCAACTCTTTTCCGACGCGATGGGCGCCGCGGGCACGGCGGAAGGCACGTATACAGGCATGGTACGGCACAACATCGAAACCATCAGGCAGGCCCTCGAATGAGCACCGCCCCTCGAACGAGCGCCGCCCCTCAGTTAAGCATGGCGCAGAGAACCGGGCAAAATGAACCGGGCGCGCGCGAACGGCCGGCTGAATCAACCGTCGGCGGAACTCCGATCGCCGCCGCTGGCGCTCCGCCCGTCTTGGAAATCCACGACATGACCGTGGCCTACCATCGCCGGCCGGTGCTTTGGGATGTCGATCTCACGATCGAGGGATCGAGCCTGGTTGGCATTGTGGGGCCGAACGGAGCCGGCAAGAGTACGCTCATCAAAGCGGTGTTGGGCTTGGTGCCGCCGGCCAGCGGCAGTGTGAAGCTCTTTGGCCAAGACGCGCGACGGCAACGCCACCTGGTGGGATATGTGCCGCAACGCGAGAGCGTCGATTGGGATTTTCCGGTCAGCGTGCTCGACGTGGTGTTGATGGGCACCTACGGCCGGCTCGGCTGGTTTCGCCGGCCCGGCCGGGCCGAACACGAGTGGGCGCTGGAGTGCTTGCGGCACGTGGGCCTGGCCGATTTCGCTCACCGGCAGATCGGCCAGCTTTCCGGCGGCCAGCAACAGCGGACGTTTTTGGCCCGTGCCTTGGCGCAACGGGCCGAAGTTTACTTCATGGACGAACCGATGGCCGGCGTCGACGCCGCCACCGAGCGCGTCATTTTTTCCTTGCTGCGGGAGCTGCGCGAGGCCGGCAAGACCGTGCTGGTGGTCCATCACGACCTGCGCACCGTGCCGATCTACTTCGATCAGGTCGTGTTGCTCAACATGCGGCTCGTCGCCAGCGGAGCGACCGGGCACGTTTTCACCAACGACAATCTGCGCAAAACCTACGGCGGGCGCCTTGATATTCTGGAAGCCGCGGGCCAGGCCGTGGCCGAACAACGGCGCAGCGTATGATCGCGTATAACACGGCTGTTGTTTTGGCGGGCACCAGTTTGCTCGGCGCCAGTTCCGGTTTGATCGGCGTTTTCGCTTTGCTGCGGCGCAGGGCGCTGTTGGGCGATACGTTGGCTCATGCCGCCTTGCCCGGCTTGTGCCTGGGTTTTCTTCTTTGGCAAGAGCGAAACCTGCCGGTAATGCTGACGGGAGCTTTTCTTTCCGGCTTGGCCGGCATCGCGGTGGTCGCGGGCCTGCGGCGATTCACGCGCATCAAAGACGATGCCGCGTTGGGCATCGTGCTCAGCTTGTTTTTTGGCGCGGGCCTGGCGCTGTTGAAACGGATTCAGACGCACGCCGTCGGCGGCAGTCGAGCCGGACTCGATCACTACATCTTCGGCTCGGCGGCCGGCATGATCGCCGGCGACGTGGCCATCATCGCGACCGTGGCGCTTTGTGTCTTGACCGCGGTTTTATTGCTTTACAAAGAGTTTCGCCTGGTCACCTTTGACGATGAGTTCGCCCGTGCGCAAGGCTGGCCCGCCGCGCTGCTCGATTTGCTGATTATGCTTTTGATCGCGCTGACGGTCACGGTGGCTTTGCCGGCGGCGGGCGTCGTGCTGACCGCGGCCTTGGTCATCTTGCCGGCCGCGGCCGCTCGTTTCTGCACTCAACGGCTAAGCGCGATGCTGGCCATCTCCGCCCTCTTCGGCGCCTCAAGCGGGGTGGTTGGAACCCTCGCCAGCGCCAGCGGCGGCATACCCACGGGGCCGATGATCGTGTTGGCCGGCGCGGGCGTGTTTTTGGCGGCGATGCTATGCGCGCCGCGGCGGGGCATCGTCTCACAGATGTTGGCGCAGCGCCGCGCACGCCGGCGCATCGAGCGGCAGAAGCTGTTACTGGCTTTCGATGCCACGACGGCCCCAGTTACGATCGAAGCCCTACGCAGCGCGACCTCGTTCTCGCCACGCCGGCTCGGCGGGGTGTTGCGCTTGAGCGAGCGCGACGGGTTTTTGCGACGCACCGCCGCTGGCGCTTGGACGCTGACCGACTTGGGGCGCAGCCGTGCCGCGGCGGTGGCTCGCGCGCAACGGCTTTGGCGGCGTTTTCTCACCAGTTTTCCTGAGTCGGTTTCTTTGTTCAACGACCTTGATTTGGAGAGAATCGACGAAGTGCTGCCGGCTGAGGTCATGGCGAGATTGGAGCAATCATGACCGAGATGCTCTTCAGCGACGGCGGCCAGGCCCTCTGGACCATCACCATCGCCGCCGCGGCCAATCTCACCTGCGCCCTCTTGGGCTGTTACTTGCTCTTGCGGCGAATGAGCCTGCTGGGCGATGCGCTCAGTCATGCCGTGCTGCCGGGCGTGGTGCTGGGGTTCTGGATCAGCGGCTCGACGTCGTCGGCCTGGGTTTTTGTGTCGGCAATCGCCACCGGCCTGCTGGCCACCCTGCTGATTCAATCGCTTAACGGCCTCGGGCAGGTGGCCGAAGACGCGAGCATGGGAGTCGTGTTCACGTCACTGTTCGCCTTGGGGGTAGTGCTGTTGGTGAAAGTCGGCGCGCGCGTCGATCTCGACGTCGATTGCGTACTCTTCGGCCTGATCGACTACGCCTGGCTCAACACGCAACCGCTGTGGGGCCGGGAAGTGCCGCGCGATCTGATGCCGCTCGTCGGCGTACTCGCGGCGACGATCCTGTTTGTGGGCTTGCTCTGGAAAGAACTGAAACTGGCCGCGTTCGATGCCCGGCTGGCGACCGCGATGGGCTTCTCCGCGACGTTGCTGCATTACCTACTGATGGCAATGGTCGCACAGGCGACGGTGGCCGGTTTTTACGCCGTCGGGCTGGTTTTGGTCGTGGCCATGCTCATCGTGCCCGCCGCCACCGGCCAACTGCTGTCTGATCGGTTGGCCGGCATGATGGCCTGGGCCGCCGGCGTGGCCGTCTCGTCAGCGGCGCTGGGATATTGGGCCGAGATGAAGCTGGAAACCGGCATCGCGCCCATGATGGCGCTGGTCGCGGGCGGCGAATTCACCATCGCGTTGGTCTTTGCTCCGCGGCAAGGGTTGGCCGGCCGGGCCTTCAACCGCCTGTCGCTGACCGTGCGGATTGTGGCGGAGGATATCATCGGCATGCTTTATCGCACCGTGGAAGCCGACCCGCGCCTGGCTGAAGCGGGCGTCGCTCGCCGCCGCTGCCTGGCGGCCGGTGGAGGCGGCTGGCGCGCCCGTTTGGCGTTGCCCTGGCTGTGGTGGCGCGGCGACGTGGCCTGGGCCGCCGAGCGCCGCGTGCGGTTGACCGCGGCCGGCCGGGCACGGGCCGAGGCGCTGGTTCGCGCGCATCGACTCTGGGAAGCCTATCTGGGCGAGAACTTTGATCTGCCGCTCGATCACCTGCATGAGCCGGCCGAGCTTGTCGAGCATTATCTGGGGCCGGCGCTTTTAGAACAGCTTTCCAGCGAATTGCGGCGGCCGGATCTCGATCCGCACGGGAAGGCGATACCCGGAAACCCTGAGCGTGCAAGCGGTGGTCAAAGCGCTACGGCCGCCAGGCCACCTTGACCACGCCAGGCTGGCGCGACAGTTCTTCAATGACCGGCGGCGTCGGCACCTGTCCGCCACGGGCACGGCAACGAATCAAACAGCGCAGGCTATGGCGCTTCAGCTTGGTGTCGTACGATACCGCGCAGGAAACCACGCGCAGCCCGGCGCCTGCGAGCAGCAGCCGCAGTTCGCTTTCGCCGGGGCCGCCGTCCGCGGCAAGCACGCGCAAGCGCACATGATGGTCGTGTTCCAGACGGTCTTCCAGCCGCTTCAATACCGATAGCACCAAAACGCCCAAGACCAGCGCCGCGAGGCCCAGGGCAAGTTGCCCGCCGCCGAAGCAAAGCCCCATCATCGTCACGTACCAAAGCGTGGCCGCGGTGGTGACGCCTTTGACCAACGCGCCGCGGCGCAGAATGGCGCCGGCACCAATAAACCCCATGCCGGAAAGCACACCGAGCGGCAACCGCATTAGATCGAGCATAATGAATGAGTCGCCGCCGCGGCCCTGCGTATCCAGCAGCAAATTGGCCTGAATCATCGACAGCGACGCCGCCAGGCAAACCAAAATCGTGGTTCGCAGACCGGCGGGTTGGCCGCGCTCGCCCCGATTTAAGCCGATGCAGCCGCCGGCGAAAATCGTCAAGCCGAGGCGAATCGCGATGTCAAGCCAGGTTAGCTCGGTAGCCATGCAATCTCGTTCTAGTGCCTTGTCCACGCATAAATGACGGATTGGCGGTGTGTAGGGTGGGCATTGCCCACCACGCCGACGAATGCGCTTTCGATTTGCAGAATTCCCGCGAACCCCAAGCCCCAAAGCCGACCCACTCATGATCGCCGTCGTAGACGGCGATGGTGGGCAATGCCCACCCTACTGGCTTAGGGAAAAGCATATTCGGAATTATCAGGGTCGAAATCGTGATCGTCGAGTCCCACGTCAAACTTCAGATCGAAGTAGGAATACGTTTCGCTCAACAGCGATTTTTCACCACCGTCAGTGGGCCATTCATGCGATTCAAAGTGGACCGGCACGTCCCACTCGGCGTCGAGAACGATCCGCGCGATCGCCAAGCGAAAATCGCCGACTGGCTTGGGGCTAGAGATTTCCACCTGCGTGCAGGGCCGCTCGTTGAACTCGACCTTTTCGATCGTTACCTTACTTTCGCGAAACAATTCTTTGCGATCGCCTAGTTCCAGCAATTTGCGTACCAGATTCACCAGTCCAACGTCCTTGATGGTGTAACGATTGCCGCGTGTGGCGATGAAACCGTCAGGAGCGAGGCTCACGCGGCCAATGGCCTTGCTGCCGAAGCCGGTCGTGTGCGCGATCAGGTTGCCGTTGTTGCGGCCGGCCACGTAAATCACCTCCTGGCCGGCCGCGGGAGCCGGTTCAAGCACTCGCAAATAAACACTGAACGGCTTGTGTCGTAGTTTTACGGCACTACACTCTTCCGGCAACAGTGTGTCGCCCACGCGTTCACGTTTGCAGAAGCGGCCGGTGTAATCCTCTAGCTTTTCCAGCGTATTCAGCGCATGTTTGGCCAAGCCCAACGCGCGGTCGAGATCGGAAACGGCCGCCTTGGCGGCGCCGCTCTTCCCTTGCTCGCCACTGGCCGACTTAGGGGCGGACGCTTCCGCGCGGCCGTCGTTCGACGCCGCCCGCGGCGAGCTGGAATCGGTCGCGACGGCGGGCGGCTGTGTCGCCGGCGCGGAGGGGCCGCCGCAGCCGACGATGAGCGCCAGCCACAGAAAGCTGCATAGATTACCGCAAGCGAGACGTTTCATCGTGTTCCAACGAGGGGCTGGTGGAATGACTCGAACCATAGCATACTCGATTTCATCTCGGCAGGACATGATGCGTCATCTTGTTATGATATACTGACCCCCAAACACCGCGAAGAAACGACATGGACAAACGCGTTTTACTGGCCGGGCTTTTCCACGAGACGCACACCTTCTTGGAGGGACATACTTCGCCGGGCGATTTTCAGATTCGCCGCGGCAAAGAAATGTTGGCCGCCGCCGGCGACGGCTCTCCACTGGCCGGCGTGCTGGAAGCGGCCGACGCGCTTGATTGGTCGATCTTGCCGACGGTCGATTATCGAGCCACGCCCGGCGCCACGGTGGAAGACGCCGTTTTCAACCAGTTCTGGCAAGAATTCGCCGCCGCCGCCGGCCCTCTCCTGGTGCGCGGCGTGGATGGCATTTATCTGGTGCTGCACGGGGGCATGGTCAGCGATTCGTTGCGTGATGTCGAGGGAGAGTTGCTGCGGCGCATTCGCGATTTGCCCGGCACCGCCAGCCTGCCGATTTGCGGCGTCGTCGATCTGCATGCCAATTTCACCGAAAACATGGCGCGCTTTAGCAACGGCTTGATCGCCTATCGCGAGAACCCACACGCCGACGCCCTGCGCGCCGCCACTGACGCCGCCGTGCTCTTGAATCGCTTGATGACGACCGGCGAACGGCCTCTCACCGTTTGGCAAGGCGCCCCCGTCATCTGGCCGCCCACCGGCACCGCCACGGCCGACAACCCGATGTCCACCTTGGAGGCCGCCGCGCGAAACCTGGAAGTCGACGAACCGCATTTTTTGGCGGTGAACGTCTTCGCCGGCTTTTCCTTTGCTGATACGCCCGACACCGGCGTGAGCTTCACGGCCATCACGCTGGGGCACGCCGAGGAGGCGACCTCGCAACTGCGGCATTTGAGCCGCTGGGCGGTGGACCATCGCCAGCAAGGAAACCGGCTTGAGACGCCGCTGGACGAAGTTTTGGCCCGCTTGAGCGAGCACGATCGCGGCCCCGTCCTGTTGGTTGAACCGGCCGACAACATTGGCGCCGGGGCGCCGGGCGACTCCACCGCCTTGGCCCGAGCGTTGGCTGAGCGAGACATTGGCCCGGCGGCCGTCGCCTTGTGCGATGCGGCGGCCGTGGCCCGCTTGGCCGACGTGCCGCTTGGCGCCAGCTTGACGTTGGAAATGGGCGGCAAGGGGCATCCACTATGTGGGCCGCCGCTGGTGCTGGAAGTGCAGCTTATTTCGCGCAGCGACGGGCGATTCAAGTTGGAAGATCCGCAAAGCCATTTGGCGTCGATGTGCGGCGGACGTTTTGAAATGGGGCCGTGCGCCGTCGTGCGGCATCAAAAGCTGACCGTGTTGCTCACCAGCCGCCGCACGCCCCCGTTCGATCTGGGGCAGTGGCGCAGTCAGGGCATCGTGCCGGAAAAGATGTTTGTCATTGGCGTGAAAGCGGCGGTGGCGCATCGCTGGGCCTACGAACCAATCGCCGCCGCCAGTTACTGGGTGGCCACGCCCGGTCCCTGCACCAGCGATTTGCGTCTGCTGCCCTACCGGCATGTGCGTCGGCCGATCTACCCCTTGGACGGTGCATGAAGAAAAGAAAGATGCAAGCGACGACATCGCCCGCCGACGAACGGTTGCCGGAGTTCGACCATCAACTCCAGCGGTTGGGGCGTTTCGCGCCGGTGACGGCGGCCTTCATCGCCATCAACGTGATTGTCTGGTTGAGCATGGTCGCGGGCGGCGTTCATTGGCTGCAGCCGGCGGACGAAGCCCTCAAGACCTGGGGAGCGAACTTTGGCCCGCTGACCACGCATAACGAAGGCTGGCGTTTGCTCACCGCTTGCTTCATCCATGCCGGCCTGGTGCAACTGCTTGTCAACCAATGGGTGCTCTGGCAATACGGCGAGTGGTTGGAACGCTTTTTTGGGCATGTGGGTTTTACCCTGCTCTATCTTCTCACCGGGCTAGCCGCCAACCTGGTGGCGATTCGCTGGCAGCCTGAAGGGGTGATTGTGAGCAGCACCGGGCCGCTTGCCGGGCTGATCGGCGCGCTGGCCGCCTTCTGCTGGCGCGTGCCCGGCGTCGTGCCCAAGCCGGCCTTGAATCGCTTGCGGGCCGGCACCTTTGTGTTTTTGGGGGTGAACGTCGGCTATGCGATTTACGCGGAACGCCTTGATGCCATGGGGTTTCTGAGCGGGCTGGCATTCGGTTTTATTGGCGGACTGGTTCTCTCGCAGCGGTTTGGCGAGGAGCG
This sequence comes from Pirellulales bacterium, assembly GCA_036379555.1. Lineage (GTDB taxonomy): Bacteria > Planctomycetota > Planctomycetia > Pirellulales > JAICIG01 > DASSFG01. The sequence goes on from DASVGM010000226.1 coordinate 8,467, forward strand.
TCGGCCGCGCCGCTGGACGCGCAATTCGCTGCTCGCGCTGCTGGGCTTGTCGCTGGCCGTCGCCGGGCCGTACTTTTTGCGTCCCGACGTGGCGCTGGAGTTTGGCGAAGTTGAAAAGCTGAAGCAAGAGGCGCTCAAGGCGTTTCAAAGCGCCTATGACGATTTGCGCTCCGACCGTATCGACGAAAAGAAGTTCGTGAATATTCTCGACGCGAAGGTACTGCCGCCCTGGCGGCGCGCGGAAAGCCGTCTCGAAACGATCAGCCGCCGCGAGCTGGAAGGAGACGCCGGCAAGATTGTCGAGCTAACGCTCAAATCCATGAAAGTGCGCGCGGAAAGTTGGGAATTGCTGGCGAGTTCGCTACTTGCGGACAGCGAGAACGGCGCGAAAAAAGCCGCCGACAAATTCGCCGAGGCGGAGCGCCTTGACGACGAGGCCGACGAGCTTGCGGGCCGGGCCAAACGCGAGCATGAAGCCAAAACCGCCGAGCGCTCCGGCAAAGCGAAACCATGAATCAGCCGCCACTTCCTCAATTGCCGCCGCGCCTGCCCGATAGCCACAAAGGCGATTTCGGCAGCGCGCTGTTGATCGGCGGCGCGCGTGGCATGGCGGGGGCGGTGGCGATGTCGGGAATGGCCGCGTTGCGCGGCGGCGCGGGGTTGGTCCGGTTGGCCGTGCCGCTGGTGTGCCAAGACGTCGTCGCGGCCTTTGAACCCTCCTATATGACCCTTGGCCTGCCGGCCGACGCCGCCGGTCGCGTCAGCCTGGCTGGCCGCGACCTGCTCGCCGAGCAACTGGAAAAGGCCACCGCCATCGGTTGCGGGCCGGGACTGGGGCGCTCGGCGGAACTGGATGAACTGATCGAGTGGCTCTATTGTGAAGCGAAATCGCCGGGCGTGTTCGACGCCGACGCGCTGAATGCCTTGGCGATGCGGCCCGATGCGTTGAGGCGCCCCGGCGGGCCACGAATCCTCACGCCGCATCCCGGCGAATTTCAACGTCTCATCGGCGCCGCCACGCGCCTCCCGCGCGACGACTTAGAGCGGCAAGCCGTGCGGCTCGCCGCCGAGGCCGGCGTGGTCGTGTTGCTTAAGGGGCATCGCACGCTCGTCACCGACGGCCAACAACAAGCGCACAACGGCACCGGCAACCCCGGCATGGCGACCGGCGGCGCCGGCGACATCTTGACCGGTTTGGCGACCGCCTTGCTTTGCCAGCGAATGGCGCCGTTCGACGCGGCCCGATTGGCGGCCCATATACATGGCCTGGCCGGCGACCTGGCGGCCCAGGAGCAAGGCCAGGTCTCCATGATCGCCAGCGATCTGTTGCGCTGGCTGCCGGCGGCGTTTCAAACCTATGGTCCATAGCCGCGCAGCCAGGGCAGGCTCACCCGCACGGTTCGTCAAGAGTTGCGTGGATTTGTGAGATCAGTCATCGTCATCCAGCACCGCCCAGGCGGGATAATCGGCGTCGCGGCCGCGAGCGGCGTGCCAGAGAATGCGGTTGAGCGTGTCTTCGTCGGCTTCGTCGATGTCGTCCAGCGGCAGCTTCAAGCTAACCTCCGCCCAATGACGTTGTCTGGGGTCGCTGATTTCGGCCACTTGCGGATTGAGTTGGTCGAGCGGGATGTTGTTGTCCAGCGCCGTGTACGGCGACAGGTCGACGGCGTCGGTAAAGCAACTGGCCATCGGCGTGGCCGAGGCGTCGAATTGGTTCATTGGCGGCAGGCCCAAGATCAACTCCATCGTGCGCACCATGCTGGTCTGGTTGTAGTTCGTGCTGTCGAGCGCGTGGCGGCGAGTGTAGGGGCTGATGACCAGCGCCACGGTGCGGTGCCCGTCGATGTGGTCGAAACCGTTCTGGGGATCGTCCTGCACGACGAAAATGCAGGTTTCCGGCCAGAACTTGCTGTGACTGACCGCTTCGACAATACGGCCCAGCGCCAGGTCGTTGTCGGCCACCGAGGCGGCCGGCGTGGGCATGCCCGGCTTTGTGCCGGCGGTGTGATCGTTGGGCAGCAGCATGATCATGAAGTTGGGCAGTTCGCCCCGCGCTTCAAAATCTTTTAGTTCGCCGATGAACTGCGCGGCGCGATGCACGTCGGGCACGATGCTGGGAAAACCGATCGACGTGCGGCAGAGATACGGTTCGAGCGACTCGATCGTCGCCGTCGCGCGCACGTCGATCTCGCGTTTGTCTTCAATGAAATCGCGATAGCAGTCAAGAAACGTCGGCCGCTCATTCTTGGCCGCGTCTTTCCACTTGACGCTGGCCTTCACGAACTCGCCGTAGACGCGCAGCGACTTTTGATGCGCCAGCACGTTGTCCCATAAGAAGCCGCTGGGGGCGTAAGCCATCGCGTCGCCGCCATCGAAAGGATAGCTGCGAGGGAAACCGGCGAAGGCTTTTTCGAGGTAGTCGGTCACGTAGGCTTCGTTGGTCCACTGATGCCCGTCGGCGCTCAGCACGCCGCTGCAATAGAAGTTGTCGAGCAAGACGAACTCATCGGCCAGCTTGTGATGGTTGGGCGTGACCTGGCGGCCGTAGATGCACAATTCAGGGTCGCCCTCGGCGCGCTCGATGTCGCCGAACACCTGATCGTAAGTGCGGTTCTCCTTGATGATGTACAACACATGCTTGAAGACCGATGGCTCGCCATGCCGCTGGGGCACGGGCCGCGGCGGCGCGTCGGAACGCGGCGGCGCCAGGGCGCTGATGGCTTCGGTCAGTCGATTGTTCGCCAATACGGTTTGCGTCTGTTCGGCAAGTTGCTTGGCGCTGGGCAGCGGAATGAGCGAGACCGTGCCCCGATGATCGTGCGAATTGTAGCCGAAGATCGTTTTACCGCCGATCTGGCGGCTTCCTTGCCAATCGAGATTGCGAGAGCCGACGCCCTTCACGTTGGCCACGTAGACACTCTTTCGCGACACGTCGAGCGCCAGCCCCGCCGGATACCAACCGGTGGGAATCACGCCGGCCAAGCGGCTCTTGCCGGGCGAAAACTCAATCGCGGCAATAGCGTTGTTCGTGCCGTTGGAGGCGTAGATCCATTTGCCATCGCTGCTGATCGCCAGCGCGTTGGGAGCGCTGCCGAACAACAGCTTGCTCGCCGGTCGAGTTGAAATCGTCTCGACAACAAGGTCGCTCTCGACGTCAATCACGGAGAGAGTGTCGCTGTTGGCGCAGGCGACGATCACGTGCCGGCCCTGAGGCGTGGCGGCGATGCCCGCCGGATGCAGCCCCACGACGATCTGTGTCAGCTCTTTGCCGACTTTCAAATCGACCACCGAGACCGAACCGTCGTTGGCGATGAAGCTCGTCGGATCGACCCTGACGCGAGAGGCTGAGCCGCTGGGGCCGGACGTATCGCGTTTGCCGGGATGGCGGCCCGCCCAATTGCTGACATAGGCCCGTTCGCCAACGACGGCCACGCCATAAGGCGCGTTGCCGACGGGGATTTCACGAACCACTTTTCCCGCGGCCACGTCGATCTCGGCCAGGGAATTTCGCATGTTGAGCACGGCCCAGAGCGTCTTGCCGTCGGGGCTGAGCGCCAGACCGATCGGCACGGCGTTCTTGGCATTGGCGCCCGGCGGGGCCGCTTCTTTGTTCGGCGATTGCGGGCCGGTTTCCTTGTTCGCCGGGTCTTCGCCGCGCGGCCCTGGCAAGACCGGCAGAGCAAGCGGCGGCTCCGCCATGAGTTTGCCCTCGTCGCTCACGCTAAACACGCCAATCGAGCCGCGAATGTTCGAGGCGTAAACTCGCTTGCCGTCGGGCGAAAACACGATGCCCGCATAACTGCCGCTGGCGTGCGGCGCGCGCGAAACGAGCTTGGCCGATTCCGGATCGATGATGGCGACCTGGCTGCGATCGAGCACGGCCAACCAGCGGCCATTTGGGCTGAGGACGACGTCCGTTGGCCGACCGCTGAAGATTACCTGGCGGCCGGCCGGCGCGAGCACCTGATTGGTCGGCACCACGATTCGTTCGCCATCGCCCGCTCCGACGCGCAGGGAATCGTAGTCGGCGGGCTTGATCTCTGTCGCGGGCGGCGCCGAAGGTTTTTCTTGGGCCGAGGCAAGGCTTGGGAATGACGCGAGCACGTAAGTGTGGAACGCCGTTAAGATCATCAACAACTTCGGCCAATCATGCATGAAAGAGATTCCTATCGGGGTTTGGTGTTATCGCCGCATCCGCAAGACGGCGTAAACCGCGCAAAACAACAGTACGACCGGCGCTAATTTTGGTTTGAGCAACAGAAGGCCCATTGCGCCGGCCAACAAGACCCACACGAGCTTGCCGCGCACCAGCGAAAGCTCGGGCAGCGCCAACCAGAGCATCGCCAAGACCACCCCGACGCGCCCCAGAGCGCTGGCCGCCGCCGTGCCGCCTTGGCCAAACCAATGGCATACGGCCGCCGACAGCAAAAGCGCCAAGGCGATCACGCCAATGGCGGAGCGTTGCAATCCGGGTTCTTTTGCCGACATGATTTGCTGAGAATAGTGCCTTGTCCACGCTAAGTCTGGACAGGGCATTAGAACTTGTCCAACGAATCGATCCAGCGTAGCACCTCGCTCAGTTCGTCGTCGCTCAGCGGCGGGGTGTGTTCGGCCTGCTCTTTGAACGTCACCGCGAACTTACGCTCGCGCAATGCCTGAATGGCTGCCGCGGTCAATTTGCTGAAGCGGGCGTCGGGCGCGTTCGTGGCGAACACGTCGAACCGCAAGACGGGATCGTTGTCGATCGCGGCGCTGGCCAATGGCGCCCGCAAAGCCACGACGCCCCGCACCATTTCGCGCTGGTTGAACGCCCAGGCGTAGGCCACCGCGCCGCCGACCTCCTCGCCCCAGGCGACCACGCGCAGCGGGTCGATCTGGTGGGTCTTTCGCAATTGTTCGATCGCCTTGCGGATGAATTCAAAATCGTCGGCTTGCCAGTTCGCCGATTCAGCGGCCTTGGGCGCCAAAAGAATAAACGCCCCTTTCTCACAACGGTCTTTCCAAGTTGCCAGCAAGGCTTCTTCGGTCGGCGCCTCGGCCGGCGGATGCAGCCACACGACCAACGCCGCCGGCCGCCGCGGATCGTAGCTTGGCGGCACGTAGACGAGCGCCTCGTTCTTCAGTTCCGCCACACGAACCGTCGATTTACCGACGGTCGGCCGCGGTGCTTCCAGTTCTCCCAACGGCGTTTGAGCGGGCAACTCGGCGGGCACGGCCTCAGGCTCGGCCTGCCAGCGGATATCGAATTTCAGTGTCTCGTCGCCGCGGCGAACTTCCAACGCCGCCTTCTGCCCCGCTTCGGCGGCCGCCGTGACTTCCAACAAGTCTCCTTGCGCGTTGATCCGCCGATCGGCCAGCGATGTGATTCGATCGCCCGCCTGCACGCCGGCTTTCGCGGCCGGGCTGTCGTCATAGACGAAACGAACCATCACGCCCTCGTGGCCGCCGCGCTCGGGCAGCACGCCGAGAAACGCCCGCTGATACGGATCGAGATGATCGACCAACTCGATCTCGCGCACCAAACGCTCCTTGCCGCGCTCGACCGTGATGGTCAGTTTGTCGCCCGCATAGCGGCCGTGGACTTCATCGAGCAACTGCCGCGCACGCGCAATCGCGCGATCGGCCACACTCACCACTTTGTCGCCGGGCTTGAGACCGGCTTTATAGGCGGGTGAGTTGGGCCGGGCGGCGGCGATCACCGGCGCGTCGGCGTAAACGTCGCCCCCTTTCAAGCTCACGCCCAACAGGCCCGGTTTCAGGTCGCCTGCTTTCCAACGCGGCAGAACCTGCTGAATATGTTCCAGCGGAGCCGCGAACCCTATGCCCGAATCGTACCATTCGACGCCGCTCACCTCACCGCTTTTTTGCGGCGACAACGGCGACAGCACGCCCATCACGCGACCGTGTATATCGACCAGCGGGCCACCGTAATTCGTCGGCGAGATTTTGGCGTCGGTTTGAATGACCCGGCCCGAAAGCCGATCGACCGCGCTGACAATCCCCACCGAGATGTTCGGCCGCGCCATATCATAGGCCCGGCCCAGGGCGATGGCCCACCAGCCGACGCGTATTTCATTGACGGGCGTGGCTTCACACGTCGGCAGCGGACGCTCGGCGGCCACCTTCAACAGCACGAGCATACGGCTGCGATCGGTGGCGACGAGCTGCGCCGGCAGGCGCGTGCCGTCGGCCAACGTGACAATTGTGGAGCTGGGCTTCTGCGCGAAGTTAAAGGCGCTGGAGACAATATACCCATCCGCGGAGACGATCAAACCGGTTGTGGGGCCGGTGGGCAACAGCAGTTGGCCAATGCGGTCAAGGCCGCCGATCGTTTCGATACCGACGACCGCGGGCGCCACGCGTTCAACCGCCGCCTGAATGGCCCGTTGTTCGCGCGCGTCGAGATCGTCATCCGCCCGCGATAGGCAAGGCGGGAGCAAACAGCAGGCAATTAAACACACGGCTCGTTTCATCGGAGTTCCCCACAGACCGTTGAGGCGGCGTGTCCTGGAGGATGGGCTTCCTAGCCCGTCACGAAAAACCTGGAGGGCCTAGCCCAGACTTTTCCAAGATCACGCAAGGTTATTCTTCCATCATACCTGTAGCGCGGCCAATCGGCCACCGGCCATTGATTTGCGGTGAACGAGTGAGGTTGTCATCATAGAATCATGGAATCTCGCCCGCCGCCTTTGACGGATTCACCGTGGTTTTGGCTGCTGCTCTTCGGCAGCATGGCGTTGATCATGCTGGCCATTATCGAACCAAAATTCGCACGGCGACAGGAGCGTCTGGAACGAATGCACCAATCGCGCCAATTGGGCCGCCCCAGCGAGCCGGGCCGCGACAAGCAATTTGACCGGCCGCATGTGCCGGCCTGGCAACCCAGGCACCACGTCAGCCTGCGGCCGCTGATGCTCTTTTTGTCCGCGCTTCTTGCAGGGGGTATCATTGTCATGCACCTGCGGCGGCGAATGATCTTGCGCCGCTCAGACGACGGGACAAACCACGGAGGAACGCAACCTTGAGTTGGCTATTTGAAGATCCGACAACCATCCTTGTGGCCGGCGTGCTGATTGAAGCTTTGCTGGTCGTGGCCTTGGTGAACAGCGGTCAGCGGGCCATTGTCTGGGCGATGGCCGGCGTGTTCGCGCTCCTGTGCCTGGGGGTGCTGATCGAGCGCATCGTCGTGACCGATCGCGAGGAAATATCCGACACGCTCGACGGCGTGCTCACCGCGATTCAAGCCAACGACATTGAGGGCGTGCTCAGTTGCATCGATCCCCAAGCCGCCTCCATGCGGGCCAGCGTGCGCACGGCTCTGGCGAGCGCTCATATTACCGAGGCCCGCGTGTATGACCTGGAAGTGGCCGTGAATCGCCACGATGAACCGCCGACCGCGCAGGCCGAATTCACCGGCCGCGTCAAGGGAAACTACCGCGGCGAAGCCGGGGCGGGTGAAGGCATGCTGTTGCGGAAGTTCACGGTTGATTTTCGCCGCGCTGGCGATCGCTGGTTAATGACCGGTTATCAGGATCGCGGGGCCATTGTCGGCCGTAATGACCATTAACGAGGATTTGGTATACTAGCGCCGCTTGCTTCCTTCGAGAGCGAACTGATGCATGACGAGCGTTTCAAAAAATTGTTGAAAGAGTTTTTCGTCGAATTCTTTTGGCTCTTCTTTCCTGAGTGGGCGGAGCGGTTTGATCTCGGCGCGGCCGTTTGGCTTGAGAAGGAGTTGATGAGTGACGCGCTGGAAGGCGAAAGCCGTTTCGTCGATCTCGTCGTCAAGCTACCGACGCTGGACCAGGCGCCCGGTCCCGATGGACAGCCCGCCGAAAGCTGGCTGGCCTTGATCCATATTGAGATCGAGGCGGCGGACACCGTGGCGCCTTTGCGGCGGCGCATGTTCCATTATTACGAGCCGCTACGGCGACGACATGATTTGCCGGTGCTGCCGATCGGCGTTTATTTGCGGGTGGGGCTGGACGGCATCGGCTGGGATTCCTATGAGGAGTGCTTTTGGGGGCAACAGCTTGTCTGCTTCAGGTATCCCTACGTCGGACTTCCGGCGCTCGACGCCGAAAAGTATGTCCGGCAAGATAACTGGCTCGGTGTGGCGTTGGCGGCCTTGATGCGAATGAGAAAAGAGCGGAAAATGGAGTTGGCCAGCGAGGCGCTGCAGCGTATCGTGCATTCTTCCGAGAATATGTATCGCAAGACGCTTTTATGCGAGTGTGTGAGCGCTTATTTGCCGACGGACGAGAGTCAGCGTGAGGAGTTTGAGAACATGCTTCGTAATCATCCCGACCCCGGAGTGCAAGCGATGGAACTCGGTTTGTTAGACTATGTTGAGCGGCGCGGCGAAGAACGGGGTGAAAAACGCGGTGAAAAACGCGGCGTCCTGAAGGGACAGCGTGAGCTGGTTCGCCAGCAGCTTGAAGAGCGATTTGGCTCATTGCCTTTGGAGGCGGCGGCCGCGCTTGATACTTTATCGCGCGAACGCCTCAAGCGGTTGGGCCGTTCCTTGATGTCCGCGGCCTCGCTGGAGGAACTGCGACTGGGCGTGAACGAGACCGATTCCTAGCGGCGCGTGGCAAAGACGCCCGGCGAATTGAACTGGCCAAATCACCACATGGCAACCGGCCAATTATCCTTGGGGCAACTTGCCGCGCTGGCGTCTCTTTGGGAAGCCTCGGCCGGCAAACCGGGCAACGTGCATCGCGCGGCCGATTTTGAAGACTTGACGTTCATTGATTTTGCCGCCAGCGCGGTGGCCATCGCGCCCGCTTTCGATGCGGCCGCCTCGGACGCGCGTTTGGGCGCTGTCGTTTTCAATGCGGTGACGGCCACGCGCCAGACCGTCGCCACGAATGCCAACCTCGGCGCCGTTCTGCTCATGGCGCCGCTGGCGTTGGCCGCACGACGGTCGAGCCGAAGCCTGCGCGAGGCGGTCGTCGGGGTTTTAGCAGCGCTCGACGCGGAGGATGCCCGGCTCGTTTACGAGGCCATTCGCCTGGCGTCGCCCGGTGGCATGGGGCGGGTCAACGAGGCCGACGTCTCCGGCGACGCTCCAGACGATTTGCTGCACGCCATGCGTTTGGCGTCCCATCGCGACCTGGTGGCCCGGCAATATGCGAACGGTTTTGCGGAGTTGTTCGACCGCGTTGTGCCGGAAATCGCCGCTGGCCTGGCGCGCGGTTGGCCGCTCGGGCAAACCATCGTCTATTCGCAGTTAAGGCTGATGAGCGAGTTTCCTGACAGCCTGATTGCCCGGAAATGCGGCGATGCGGTGGCAAAGCAATCGGCCGCGCTGGCCGGCGCGGCCTTGGCCGCCGGTGAGCCGAATGACACGGCCTACGTGCGGGCCGTGGCCGATCTTGATTTTTGGTTGCGATCCGACGGGCACCGGCGAAATCCGGGCACGACGGCCGACCTTTTGGCCGCCGGTCTTTTCGCCTCGCTGCTGACCGGCGCGATTCAGCTACCTGTGAAGTTTTATTGATACATGCGGCGCGTCATCGCGTCGCACGAAGACGGTCGCTCCGCGACGAGCGAAAAGCGGTGATAAATCACCGCACTCCAAGGATTGAAAGATTGAAACCCATGCACTTCGATACACCCACAAGCCTCTGTCAAGTCGGTATCGCGCGCGGCGACATCACGCCGCCGGTTGGCATTTACCATCGCATGTGGGGCGCGGCGGTCCACGATCGTTCCACGGGCGTTCACCGCCCGCTGACCGCCACCGCAATGGTCCTAGGCCCGGCGCTCCAAGCCGGCAAGCCAAACTCATCGCGGCCTGCGGAATCGGATAGCTTGGTGCTGATCGCCGTCGATCATTGTCTGCTTTGGGGCGACGAGATGGCGGACCTGCTGACGAAAGTCGCCACGGCTGGCGGTGTTCCGCGCGAGCGGTTGTTGGTGATGTTTTCACACACGCATGGCGCCGGCCTGATGGGACTGGAACGCGCCGCTTTGCCCGGCGGCGAGATCATCGCCCCCTATCTTGCCGAACTGGCCGAGAAGCTCGCCGCGTTGGTGCGGCAAGCCATCGCCGACACGACGCTGGCGATCATCACTTATGGCACCGGGCGCTGCTCTCTCGCGGCGCATCGAGATTTGTGGGATGAAGACAGCGGCCAATGGGTTTGCGGTTTTCACCCGCAAGGCCCGGCCGATGATACGGTGATGATTGGGCGCGTCACCGACTTTACCGGCCATCTGCGGGGCGTGATCGTCAACTATGCTTGCCATCCCACGACCTTGGCTTGGGAAAACACGCTTATCAGCCCTGACTACGTGGGCGCGCTGCGCGAGACGGTGGCAGCGGCAACCAACGCACCCGTTTTTTTCGTGCAAGGGGCATCGGGCGATCTTGGCCCCCGCCGCGGTTTCAGCGGGGACGTGCGCGTGGCTGACAGCAATGGCCGCCAGCTTGCCTACTCGGTGCTTGCCGCTTTGGAGAACCTCCCCCCGCCCTGTACGCGGTTCGAGTACCAGGGGCCTGTCGTTTCAGGCGCGGTCATCGGTGTGTGGAAGGATGTACCGCTCGCCGCCGATGCGTTGCGCGACAAGGCTTGCTGGCGGCATCGCTTTTGGACGTTGCCGTTGGCCTATCGGCCCGGCCTGCCAACGCCCGAATCGCTCTCCGCCGACCGCGAGCGGCACCAGCGTGAGGAGGCGGCCGCGCGCGTGGCCGGCGACGACGCATTGGCCCGACGGTGCCGCGCGAAAGTCGAGGTGGCCACGCGGCAGCTTTTGCGGCTGAGCGGCATCGCGCTCGATCAGCCGCATCCGCTGCCGATTCATCTCTGGCAGATCGGCGACTGCCTGTGGGTGGCCGTCGAATCGGAGCACTATCAAGTGTTGCAGACGGCTCTCAGACAGCGCTTTCCCGAGCGGGCGCTGGTGGTGGCTACGATTGTCAATGGCTCAACGCACAGCTATTTACCTCCGCGCGAGGTTTATGAAACCGGCATCTATCAAGACACGGTGGCCTTGTTCGCGGCGGGATCGCTGGAGCGATTGATCGACGAAATCGCCGCGGAGATCGCGGCTTGGTAAATTCGACCGCTATCCCGCCGCCTCACGCCCCAGCTCGCGCAGCAACGCAAAAGTGTAGATTCCCGTATCGTGCCCGTCGCTGAACTCAATACCGTAGGCGTAATTACCCACGGGGCTCATATCGAGCAGCTTGAGGGGGCGCGTTTCCGCCGCGCTCAAGACGGGCAACATCGTGCTCGGCGCCGCCGGCTGAGAGCGCTTCTCGCGGCACGTCGCGCAGGGGCAACGATCGCGCAACTCCCGAAACGAATAGACCCGCCGTTGGCCGTCGCTCCATTCAATCAAAAGCTCGTTCTCGCCGCTCAACGCCAAATTCGTCGGACGTGGTTCGTTCGTCATCGTTAGCAGGCCTCTTCCCGTAAATCAGTAACAAACATGCAGCCGGGGCTATGCGTGATGGCCAGTTCCAGCCGCGCGGCGGTCAGGGCGAGTTGCGGCGTCACGCCACAGGCCCAAAAAACCGGTACTTCGCCGGCCTCGATCGGCACCGCGTCGCCGAAGTCGGGCCGGCCGAGGTTATAAATGCCAAGGACCGCGGGATCGCCCACCTGTACCGGTTCGCCGTGCATCGTCGGATATCGCCCGCTGATCTCGCGCACCTGCTCAACCTGCTCCGGGCGAAACGGCCGCATGCTCACGACGAGCGGCCCGGCGAAGCGGCCGGCGGGCCGGCATTCAATTTTGGTGCGATACATGGGCACGTTCGAGCCTAGCTCGATATGGCGCACCGGCAAGCCGGCCGCGACCAACGCCGACTCAAACGTGAACGAGCAGCCCAGCAAGAAGCCTTCAAAATCATCTCGCCAGAGATCGCGAATCTCGCTCGGCTCGGCCACCTCCGGCACACCGCCGCGAAAGATGCGGTAACGCGGCACGTCGGTGCGCAAATCGGCGCCGGGCGCGGCGTGTTTGGGTTCGGGATCGCCGGGCGCGGTTCGTTCAATCAATGGGCAGGCACGGCTATTGATGCGGCAAAACTCCGCGAACTCTTCCGCCGCCGCCGACGGCACAACGACGACGTTGGTCTGCACAAAACCAGGCGCCAACCCGGCCGTCGGGCCGCGGTGCCGACCCGAACGGACGGCCTGGCGTAACGCGGCGGCGGATGTAAATTCTTTCTCAATTATCATGGGTTGGGATCCGTTTTGTTCGACGCTCTTCACAATCGCGCTGGCTCTATCGGCAGAATACCATTGATGTTCACTTCACCGCCAGAGCCATGCGCGATAAAGTAGGCGTCTTGGTTTGCCGCCTTCCCAACTTAATAGACCAATGGACCGAGAACTTTTTTTCACGCGGGTGCGTGAGGCGGCCCGCGCCGGCGCCGCTTATCGGGTACATACGCCGTCCTTGCCCGACGGTGTGGGCTACTGTGGCGCGGGGGACGATCCGGCGGCGCGGCTGGTGGCGGAAGTCAACGCCGTGGGCGGTGAAGGCCGATTGGTGACCGACCTGCCAGCGGCGCGAGCCGCGCTGACGGAGATCATCGACCGCTATGCGCCGGCCACCGCGCTGACATGGCGGCATCCTTTGCTCGATGCGATTGGTCTCGACGAGTTGCTGGTGAGCAAGGGGGTTCAAAAGCTCGATTTCGGCACGCTGCGCGATCTTCCGCTTGAGCAACGCCGGGCCGACATGCTGGCGGCCGACATTGGCATTTCCAGCGTCACGGCCGCTGTCGCTGAAACCGGCACGTTGGCGCTGGCCAGCGGTCCCGGCCAAGAGCGCGTGGCCAGTCTATTGCCGCCGGTGCATGTGGCGTTGGTTGCCGCCAGCCAGATTGTGCCCGACCTGTTCGACCTGTTCGCTCAAATGCAACCGGCCGAGATGCCGAGCAATTGGGTTTTTATCACAGGGCCGAGCAAGACCGGCGATCTGGAACTAAAACTGACCACTGGCGTGCATGGGCCGGGGCATTGGCATGTGATTGTCGTGAGGGAGAGTTGAGGGATGAGGGATGAGGGATGAGGGATGAGGGATGAGGGATGAGGGATGGCATCGGGCACTTTTGTCCTGACCGGGTATCGAGTACAACATCTCAATCAGCCTCGGTGAAGCGTTTTCCCCCAACCTCCAACCTCCAACCTCCAACCCCTTCATCCCTCATCCCTCATCCCTCATCCCTCATCCCTCAAATGAAACTATCCGGCAAAACGGCATTGGTAACAGGCGGAGCGACTGGCATTGGACTGGGCCTTGCCCTCGCGCTGGCGGAAGAAGGGTGCCGGGTAGCCATTGCCGGCCGGCGCGAAGACAAGCTGCGTGAGGCGGCGGCCGGATTTCGAGGCACGCCGGCACTGATTTATCACACCGTCGATGTGGGCGATTTGAAAAGTGTCGAGGAGTTGGTCGCCTGGGCCACACACGAGCTTGGCCAAGTTGACATTGTGGTGAACAGTTCCGGTGTGAACGTCCTGCGCCGCACGCTGGCGGAGCTTTCGCCTGCCGATTGGGAGTTGATGATGCGCATTAACGCCACCGGCGCGTTCAATTGTCTGTATGCGGTTTTGCCGCAAATGCGCGCGCGGCGCGACGGGCTGATCGTCAATATTTCATCGATCGCCGGAAAGCGATCGAGTTTACTGGGCGGCATCGGCTATACGGCGTCGAAATTCGCCATGACGGCCACCGGCATTACCGCAGCGCGCGAAGAAGCCGAAAACGGCATCCGCATCACCAACATTTATCCTGGCGAAGTGGACACGCCGATTCTTGAGCATCGGCCCAAGCCGGTGAGCGCCGAGCATCGCGCCCGTATTCTGAAGCCCGAAGACGTGGCCGCCGCCGTGTTGATGGTGGCCTGCCTGCCGGCCCGCGCTCACGTGCCTGAATTGGTGATTAAACCGACGAGCCAGGATTATTTTTAGGGCGGCTCTACCGTGTGAGGCCGTTTTCCCATCCGTTGAAGATAATAGCCAACTACAGAAAGCGACGCTGTCGGTCGCATCTTGGCATTTTGTCGGGCGGTTGATTTCATTGCCGCGGGAACGACGCCCGGCGACGTCGCGCGTTTCACGAATCAATTCTACTCGAGTTGGAAGCACGGCGCGCTTCGAGGGCCGCGGCCAACTCACTGACGGCATGCTCGACCACCTGCAACTCGCCGGCTGCGAGTGTGTGCCGCCCAAAGCGCAGGAAATAAAAGGCTTCGACAATTCGCTTGGGCAGCCCGGCTGTTTGCGCGGTCAGGGGCGAAGCGGCCAGGTAGCCGCCGGTGGCCAAGGCAAACTCGCGCGGGGTCTGACCGGCGGCGCGCGGCATGCCATGACGCGCCAGCAGCGATTCAAAACGCTCATAGAATTCAATATGATAAGCCGCGCGCTTTTTACCGTGCGGCCGCTTCAGCCAGCGACGGCGAATCAACGAGATGGCCGCCGCGGAAAGTTTCCATAGCCCGGAGAGGAGCAAGAGAATCGTCGTCGAGGCCAGGAACCCCTGCCAACTGAACAGGCCATATTCAAAGCCCATGCGCCGTTGAAAGAAATCCGACACCGACCGTTGCAGCCATTCGCGCGTTTCCTCGCCGGCCACGCTGTTGAAGAGCTCTTCGAGCCGGGCCAGCAGCGGCCGATAAATCACTTCTTGCTGCCGTTTTGAATCGAGGCCCAGCACGTAATTCGTCCAGAGAAGCTGTGTCAGATCGAGCAGCCGCTTGAGCGGGCCCAGCCCGAACGCGTCCGCCATTTCAACTTCGCTACGGCCCGGAGTCGGATCGAGAATCAACCAGGCGCCGTTTTGCCGGGCCGTGGCGTCGTCGGCCAGGGCGGGCGGCAGCGCGTCGGGGCTTAGGTAGGCTTCCACCCAGGCGTGCGCGTGCAGTTCGCGAATCTGGTAGTAGCGGCCCGCCGCGTTATAGTCGCCGCCTTTGAAGCCAATGGCCAAGCGGGCCGGAATGTTCAGGCTGCGCAACATGAGCACCAGCGCGCTGGCAAAATACTCACAGTGTCCGGTCTTGTGTTCGGTGACGAAGGCCTCCACCGGATCGAGGCCCAACGAGTGCGGTTGGTCGCGCAGTGAATACTTATACAAGGTCGACGAACGAAAATAGCTCTCCAGGTAGCGGGCCGTTTGCTCGCGCTTGGCGTTGGCGTCGCGGCCGGCCACTCGCGCCGCTTCCGCGCGCAAGCCGGGGAACGGGTCGCCGCCGCGCTCGCTGAGCGGCATCAACAAGGCCGCCCGCAGGGCCTTTGGGTTGGGCTTCACTTGTGCCGGGGAAAGCATCATCGGCACATGCCCCTTGAACGCCGTGGTCGCCAGCTCGTAGGTATAGGGGCCCTCCGAGCTGTTA